>MTOQ01000019.1 GCA_002011735.1 Nitrospirae bacterium JdFR-81
AATGAAGTTAAGTTATTATCCAGATACAGATTCGCTGTACATCGATCTATCTGAAAAGACGAGCACTGAGAGTGTGGAGATATCAGAGGGTGTAGTGGTTGATTATGATTCCGATGGCAATATAGTTGGGATCGATATAGATAATGCAAGCAAAAAGATAGCACTGGAGCAACTATTAATTGATAAGCTTCCATTTCAGCAAGAAATATTAACAGCATGAAGGGTGGAGAGAGATTCTGTAATGTATAACATGAGCCTCTGCGATTCCTATTAAAAATATTTAGACAGCAATGATAGGGCAACTTAAGGATAAATTCAAAGAGCATAAAGATTTAATTTTTGGATATTCAAGTTTTATAGGGCTTTTTATTTCGGCTGGAGCTTTCGCTTACAGTTTTTCTCTCACAGAAGAAAACAGATTTAATATAGCAATCATTACTTTTTCAGTAGTAATTTTATGTTTAACTATAGGAAGTGTATATATAACACGACGGTATGATAAATTACACCAAAAATATAGTGAAAGTGTTTTAGAAATAAAAAAGTTGAAAGCTGATAGACAGTCTGAAATTAATGGTAAAAGGATTCTCTATCCTTGGCCATCCATTGCCATCTGGTGTATATGTGGACGGCCTGCTTGGTATGGATTTTCTAAGTAAATTTTAAATACCTATCTTGCACCAATGATACCACGACTGGATGAGTCTTAAATAGTCTTGATACCTCTACCTGGGTATCCCATCATGTCACTTAAGCATTTCTCTTTGATATACTTTAATTATGAGGTTTATCTCCAGAAGATAATAAGGATCAAGTTCAAAGGGGTTGAGGGTTCAAGTGAAAAGAGCAGACACAAAGGCATACAGGCATAAGGCAGAGAAATCTCTGTTTACTTTGTGCCTCATTACCTCTTCCTTTCACTTGAATCCTTTATAAAATGGACCAGTTATGAAGAATCAGGAAGTGGCAAGGATCTTTAATGAGATAGCAGACATCCTTGAGATAAAGGGGGAGAATCCCTTCAGGATAAGGGCTTACAGGAGGGCTGCACAGAACATAGACGGCCTCTCAAGGGATGTCAAGGATATGTCCGAGGACGAGCTGAGGAAGATACCAGGTATAGGCGCAGACCTTGCTGAGAAGATAAGGGAGTATGCAACCACAGGCGCCCTGGGGTTCTATGAGGACTTGAGGAAGGAGGTGCCTTCAGGGCTTGTGGACCTGCTCAGTGTCCCTGGCCTCGGGCCAAGGACTGCAAAGATGCTCTTTGAGAAACTGGGGATCAAGGATATCAACGAGCTTGAAAGATATGCAAGGGAGGGGAGGTTGAGGGGCCTTCCTGGTATAAAGGCGAAGACGGAGGAGAACATACTCAAGGGCATAGAGATGCTCAAGAGGAGGACGGGGAGGTTCCCCATCGGTCGTGTCCTGCCCATTGCCGAGGCCATCATAGATGCGCTCCTTAAAGAGACCGATGTAAGGCAGATAAGTGTTGCAGGGAGTCTGAGGCGGTGGAAGGAGACCATAAAGGACATAGATATCCTCGCTGTCTCTGACAACCCCTCGGAGATGATGAACGCATTCACCCGCCTGCCCCAGTGTAAAGAGGTGCTCATGAAGGGCTCAACAAAGTCGAGTATTGTCACAGAGGAGGGGATACAGGTCGACCTCAGGGTGGTGGAGGAGGATGCCTTTGGCTCGGCACTCGCCTATTTTACAGGGAGCAAGGCCCATAACATAAGGCTCAGGGAGATGGCCGTTAAGAAGGGCCTGAAGATAAACGAGTATGGTATCTTTGATGTAAAGACAGGGAGGAGGCTTGGCGGCAGGGACGAGGAGGACGTCTACAGACTGCTCGGCCTTCCATACATACCACCAGAGATGAGGGAGGACCTGGGGGAGGTGGAGATGGCCGTGGAGGGAAGGATCCCTGACCTGATAGGGTATGACGACATCAGGGGAGACCTCCATGTGCATACGAGGGACAGTGATGGGAGTCACGATATAGAGGAGATTGCAGGGGCTGCAAAGGCAAGGGGGTATAAATACATTGCGATCACGGACCATTCAAAGAGCCTCGGTATTGCAAGGGGTATGAGTGCAGAGGAGGTGGTCGAGCAGAGCAAGAGGATAAAGGCCATAAATAAAAGGCTCAGGGGGATCAGGCTCCTCTCAGGCATCGAGCTCGATATAAGGAGCGATGGGAGCCTTGATTATCCTGATGATATACTGAAGGAGCTCGATATAGTGGTGGCATCCATACACTCAGGGTTCAGACAGTCAAGACAGCAGATAACAGGGCGCCTTGTCTCTGCCATGAAGAACCCCTATGTCTCGATAATAGCCCATCCAACAGGAAGGGTGATAGGGGAGAGGGAGGAGTATGATGTGGATATGGACGAGTTCTTGAGGGTTGCCAGGGAGACATCAACCATCCTTGAGATAAACGCATATCCAATGAGGCTCGACCTCAGGGATATATACATAAAGAGGGCAAAGGAGATGGGCATATCATTTGTCATAAGCACTGATACACATATAGACTATCAGCTTGACTTTATCAGATATGGTATCGGGATGGCAAGGAGGGGATGGCTTGAAAAGGGAGACGTCATAAATACATACAGTTACAATCAACTGATGAAGAGGCTTAAATATAAGAGGGCTCAGGCAAGGCCATCCTGATAAAGTGAAAAGACATGCTCCATTCTGATAAGATTAAAGGGTTGAACATGATTCTTTCCACAGGGGTGGTTGTATGGCGGCGGTCACGGATAAGGAGGTAGATCCGATAATACGGAAGAACAGGGAGCTTACCGCAATCCTTGAGGTGAGCAGGGTGCTTACCACCTCCTTTGACCTTGAGAAGAACCTCACCCTGGTTATGTCCACCCTTGGCAGACTGCTTGATATGCAGAGGGGCTGTGTCTTCCTGCTCGACCCCCTCTCACAGGAGCTCCGCATCGTTGCAGCCCATGGCCTCACAAAACAGAATATCAGGAAGGGGAAGTATCGTATCGGCGAGGGGATCGTCGGAAGGGTGATCGAGAAGAGGACACCCATGGTCATCCCTAACATCGGGAAGGAGCCACTCTTTCTGAACAAGACAGGCTCAAGGCCACAGAAGGACGGTATATCCTTCCTCTGCGTGCCGATAGAGTTCAAGGGAGAGGTGCTCGGGGTGCTGAGTGCAGACAGGATCTATTCCTCAGAGACCGGCGGTGTGGATGACGACCTAAGGGTGCTGAAGATAGTCTCATCCCTGATAGCGCAGTTCATCAAACTATGGGAGAGCTATGAGGAGGTGGAGAAGGAGAAGGAGGATCTGAAGAGGCAGCTGAAGGGCCGATACAGTATAGAGAATGTCATAGGGGTCTCTGACAGGATGCAGGAGGTCTTTGAGGCAGTGCACCGTGTCGCTCCAACAAAGGCAACAGTGCTTTTGAGGGGCGAAAGCGGGACAGGCAAGGAACTCATAGCAAAGGCAATACATTATATGAGTCCACGGAGTGGAGGGCCATTTATAAAGTTTAACTGTGCATCCATACCCGAGGGCCTCCTTGAGTCAGAGCTATTCGGTCATGAGAAAGGGGCATTCACAGGTGCCATAACCTCCAGGTCTGGTAAGTTCGAGCTTGCAAACAAGGGGACGATATTCCTTGATGAGATTGGGGACCTGCCGTTGACGCTCCAGCCAAAGATCCTCAGGGTGCTTCAGGAAAAGGAGTTTGAGAGGGTCGGGAGTGACAGGACAAGGAAGGTTGATGTGAGGATCATTGCTGCCACAAGCAGGGACCTCGAGGGGCTGGTCTCTGAGGGGAGATTCAGGGAGGATCTGTACTACAGGCTGAATGTGATACCCATCTTTCTGCCCCCTCTGAGGGAGAGGGATGAGGACATACCAATATTGATAGAACACTTCCTTGAGAGGTTCAACAGGGAGAATAATCGTAAGGTCACGATTGACAGGGGTGCCATGCAGGCCCTCATAAACTATGACTGGCCAGGCAATGTCAGGGAGCTTGAGAACACGATAGAGAGACTGGTCATCATGTCAAGGAAGGAGAGGATCACGGCCTCTGACCTCCCTGTCTCCATCACTGTCAGACGGTATAAGGATTCGACGATCACAATCACCCAGCCTGCCACCCTGAGGGAGGTTGAGAAGGCCCATATAATAAACGCCCTGAAGGAGACAGGGGGTGTGCAGGCCAGGGCTGCAAGGTTGCTCGGTATAACAGAGAGGCAGATAGGGTATAAGATCAAGAAGTATGGTATCGATGTCAGGGCACTATAGGGCCTGTCATCTGACAACAAGAACCTTTGCCCCCCTGATCTTCCTCTCCTTTAACTCGATCAATGCCCTGTTTGCATCCTCAAGGTCATAGCCCTGTATCTCTGGTTTGATGGGTATCTGAGAGGCCAACACCAGGAACTCCCCGACATCCCTCCTTGTTACATTGGCAACGCTCTTTACCTCCTTCTCCATCCACAGGTCTCTTGGATAGTCAAGCCCAAGGAGTGCCTCTTTATCGGCATCCTCCTTTCTTATCGCATTGATCACAAGCCTGCCACCTGGCTCAAGGTTCTTGAGCACCTCAACCACGGGCCTCCATGCAGGTGTTGTATCTATTATGCACTGTAGCCGTTCGGGCGTCTCGTCTCCAAAATCACCTGCCCATGAGGCACCAAGCTCCATGGCAAATCTCCTCTCACCCTCGGTCCTTGAGAAGACGAAGACCTTTGAATTTGGATATCTATACCGGACCACCTTGAGCACAAGGTGTGCTGAGGCCCCAAATCCTGAGAGCCCGAGCCTGTCACCATCCTTCATCCCTGTCAGTCTGAGCGAACGGTATCCAATAGCACCTGCACATAAGAGTGGTGCGGCCTCTGGATCGGTAAAGTTGTCAGGGATTTTATAGGCAAAATCCTCCCTCACCGTTGTATATTCAGCATATCCACCGATGGTATCCCTGCCTGTTGCCCTGAACTCAGGGCAGAGGTTCTCTCTACCGCTGAGGCAGTATCCACACCTTCCGCATGCAGAGTTTATCCATGCAACACCAACCCTGTCGCCCTTCTTGAGCCTCCTGGCGGCAGGGCCTGCCTCCTCCACAACCCCAACGATCTGATGCCCCAGGATCACCGGAAACCCTGGTGGTGTGGCCCTGCCCTCGATGATATCTATGTCCGTATGGCAGACGCCACATGCCCTGACCCTGATGAGTATCTCATCCCCTTCGGGTGTGGGTGTGGGGATATCGAGCAGTTCAAGGGGTGCCCTCTCCACCCTTAGATCGGCGTGCCTGTTTAATACCATCGCCTTCATCTCTCTTCAAACTTGAAATGAGATTGTGGAGATGCTACATTTAACCACAGGCTACCAGACAATGGCAAGTCTGAGGATCAAGAACCTGACGAAGTCCTTTGGCAGGACAGTGGTGATCAGGGACATCTCCTTTGAGGTCTCAGAGGGTGAGTTCTGCATCCTCCTTGGTCCCTCTGGTTGTGGTAAGACCACGATACTGAGGTTGATTGCAGGGCTGGAGGAACAGGACCATGGTGAGATATTCATTGGTGACAGGGAGGTCAGTGGCCTTTCACCAGGCCAGAGGGATGTGGCCATGGTGTTCCAGAGCTATGCCCTCTATCCCCATATGAATGTATTTGAGAATATGGCCTTCCCCTTAAGGATGCAGAAGAGGAAGAAGGAGGAGATAGACAGGAGGGTAAAGGAGACGGCAAGGCTCCTTGGCATAGAGGCCCTGCTCAGCAGGAGGCCAAGGGAGCTGTCAGGGGGGCAGAGGCAGAGGGTGGCCATAGGCAGGGCGCTTGTGAGAAACCCAAGGCTCTTCCTGTTTGACGAGCCACTGTCGAACCTCGATGCAAAGCTCCGTAGCAGTATGAGGGTGGAGCTTGCAAGGCTCCACCAGGAGCTGAAGGCCACCATGATATATGTCACCCATGATCAGGTAGAGGCGATGACCCTTGGCGAGAAGATCGTCCTCATCGACCAGGGCATTATACAGCAGATCGGCCCTCCAGAGGATGTGTACGAGAGGCCATCAAATATCTTTGTGGCCACCTTCATAGGCACACCCCAGATAAACCTGCTGGAAGGGAGGGTGGTTGTGGAGAAGGGGAAGTTCATCTTCAGGGCAGAGGGGCTCATGGTGGATATGACCCCCTTCGGCTTTCTGAGGGAGTATGCGGGCAAGGAGGTCACCATGGGCATCAGGCCCGAGTCATTAAGGCCAGGGGATGGCCCCTTTGCCGGTGTATTAGAGTTTATTGAACACCTTGGCCCTGAGACGATAATCCATGTGAGGGTCGGCAACAGGAGGCTGATCGCAAAGACACATCCTGACTATAGGCCAGATATCGGCGAAAGGGTATCACTCGCGATGGACAGAAGGGGGATCCACTTCTTCTATCAGGGCAGGAGGATCAGCCAACCCTGACCCTCCATGTGGTGCCATCCCTCTTATCCTCAAGGATGATGCCCATCTCATCTAACTCCCTCCTTATCCTGTCAGCGGTCTCCCAGTCCTTCGCCTTTCTTGCCTCCTGCCTCTCTGCTATCCTCCTCTGGAGTTCCTCCTCTGAGATGGCCACCCCCTTCACCCTCATCAACGACCTGTACCACTGTTCAGGTGTGCGGTTAAGGATATTCAGGACGCCACCCACCTCTGAGAGCAGGTCCTTAGCCCTTATCAGGTATTCCCTTGCCTTCTGCCCTGAAGGCCTGGAGTCAAGGAACCTGTTTATCTCCCTTATGAGTTCAAAGATGTGTCCAAGGGCGAGTGCGGTGTTGAAGTCGTCATCCATTGCATCAAGGAACTTCTCTTTAAACGATGAGAGCATACCTTCAAGCCCTTCTGCGCCCACAAGCCTCTCCTTGGTATCCTGTGTCTTGATAAAATCGTTTATCCTCATCATGGTTGAATAGTATCGGTCTATGGAGGCCTCTGCCTCATTCAACTGTCTGTCCGAAAACTCTATGGGGCTACGGTAATGGGTGGTGAGCAGGAAGTATCTCACAACCTCGGGGTCATACCTGTCCAGTATCTCCTTGATGGTGAAGAAGTTTCCAAGGGATTTTGACATCTTCTCCTTGTCCACCGTGATGAAGCCGTTGTGTATCCAGTACCTGACGAATGTCTTTCCGGTGTATGCCTCGCTCTGCGCGATCTCGTTCTCGTGATGCGGGAATATCAGGTCGGCCCCTCCACCGTGTATGTCGAACCCTTCACCAAGATACTTCATGGACATGGCGGAGCATTCAATATGCCAGCCTGGCCTCCCAGGGCCCCACAGGCTATCCCACGAGGGTTCCCCCTCCTTTGAGGACTTCCAGAGGGCAAAATCGAGTGGACTCCTCTTCTTCTCGTCCACCTCAACCCTTGCACCTGCCATGAGCTCATCTGTGTTCTTCTTTGAGAGCTTGCCGTATTCAGGGAACTTGCCCACCTCAAAATAGACATCGCCATCCACCGTATATGCATAGCCCCTATCAATGAGGCCCTTTATCATCTCTATCATCTCGTTTATGTGTTCTGTTGCCTTTGGCTCGATATCGGCCCTCTCAACACCGAGCCTCTCCATATCCCTGTAATACTCCTCGGTGTACCTCCTTGCTATCTCCTCTGTGGATACATTCTCCTCGTTGGCCCTCTTTATGATCTTGTCATCGATATCGGTGATATTCTTCACCATGGTCACGTCATAGCCCCTGTACTTGAGGTATCTCCTGATGATATCAAAGACTATGGCGCTTCGGGCATGGCCCAGATGGCATACATCGTATGCAGTGATGCCACACACATACATCTTGACCTTGCCCTGCTCAACGGGTATAAACTCCTCCTTCTCCCCGGTCATGGTGTTGTAGATCTTCAGCCTTGTGCCCTTCCCCTCCAATTTATCTATCCTCCTTTCAAGCTCTGCTATATACGCCTTCATACTCTCAAACCGCTCCTCTACGGGGTCTGGAAGGTGCACATGATCAAGCATCTCCACAGGCCCCTCGTTGAGTATCTTCACGACCCTCCTCTTTATGACCTTGCCTGGCACACCAACCACGATCGAATTCTTCGGGACAGGGTGCAGTACCACGGAGTTGGCCCCTATCTTCACATTATCGCCTATCGTCACAGGCCCGAGTATCTTCGTCCCTGCACCAACGACCACATTATTACCAAGGGTGGGATGCCTCTTGCCCTTCTCCTTCCCCGTTCCACCGAGCGTTACACCCTGATAGAGTGTGACATTCTCCCCTATCTCCGCCGTCTCACCGATCACAACCCCTGAACCATGATCTATAAAGAACCCTCCTCCGATCCTTGCCCCTGGGTGTATCTCTATCCCCGTGAGTAACCTTGCGATATGAGAGAGGAGACGGGGGAGCACAGGGATGTTCTTCTCCCACAGGATGTGGTTTATCCTGTGTATGAATATGGCGTGAAACCCTGGATATGCGAGGATCACCTCAAGGGGATTCCTTGCGGCAGGGTCCATCCTGAAGACCGCCCTGAAGTCCTTCTTTATGTCGTCCCAGAATCCCATCTGGGATATTATACAATTTTTTTATTGCAAAAAAAGATTTATAGTGGTATAAAAGAAGGCAAAAAGGTTAAGTCTTCTTAACCGAGTAAAAAGGAGGTCAAAGAAGTATGCCGTTCGTAGGGACAGTGAAATGGTTTAACGAGACAAAGGGCTATGGATTCATCCAGCGGGAGGGTGGTCCTGATGTCTTTGTCCACTATTCAGCCATCAAGGGTGATGGCTATAAGACGCTTGCAGAGGGACAGAAGGTGGAGTTTGATATAGCCGAAGGAGAGAAGGGCCCAAAGGCCATAAATGTCGTTAAACTCTGAAGGGTCTGGTTCTGAGCGTTCAAAAAAGCCCCTTATCTTTAAGGGGCTTTTTCTTTTGGGTAGCCTTTGGCCACATGGCCTTACTATGGTAAAATATCATCTCAGATCCGATTTATGGAGGGAAGGGTCTTGGAGGCCAGATATAACCCGCATACCATAGAAGAGAAATGGCAGAAGATATGGGCTGATGAGAGGCTCTACGAGGTCAAGGATGAACCAGGACGGCAGAAGTTTTACTGTCTTGAGATGTTCCCCTATCCTTCAGGGAAGATCCATATGGGCCATGTGCGGAACTATGCCATCGGTGATGTGATCAGTAGATATAAGAGGATGCGTGGTCTCAATGTCCTCCATCCCATGGGATGGGACGCCTTTGGGTTGCCCGCAGAGAATGCGGCCATAAAGCATGGTGTCCATCCTGCAAGGTGGACTTATGAGAACATCAGATACATGAAGGAGCAACTCCAGAGGATGGGGCTCAGTTATGACTGGCAGAGGGAGGTGACCACCTGTGATCCTGAATACTACAAATGGAATCAGTGGTTCTTCCTGAAGATGTATGAAAAGGGCCTTGTCTACAGGAAGGCATCTTCTGTGAACTGGTGCCCATCCTGTGAGACCGTGCTTGCAAATGAGCAGGTGATTGATGGCAGATGCTGGAGGTGTGACACCGTGGTCAAGGAGAAGGAACTGGAGCAGTGGTTCTTCAGGATCACCGCCTATGCAGAGGAGCTCTTAAATGACATCGAGAAACTGGGTGGATGGCCTGAGAGGGTGAGGGTTATGCAGTACAACTGGATAGGCAGGAGTGAAGGGGTTGAGGTGGACTTTCCTGTCGAGGGTCTTGACAGGCCGATAAGGATATTCACCACCAGGCAGGACACCATCTATGGATCCACCTTTGTGAGCATGGCAAAGAACCATCCCGTGCTTAAAGAGCTCGTTGATGATGGGGAGATACTGAGGAGGATAGAGTCGCTACCCGGTGACCTTGAGACCAAGGAGGGGGTGTTCACAGGCAGGTATGCGATTAATCCATTCACAGGCGACAGGCTCCCTATATGGGTTGCAAACTTTGTCCTCATGGAATACGGCACAGGGGCGATAATGGCAGTGCCTGCCCATGACCAGAGGGACTTTGAATTTGCAAAAAAATACAACCTCCCGATAAAGGTGGTGATCGTGCCAGGGGATCGTGATGCATCACCACTCACAGAGGCATATGAGGGAGAGGGTGTACTTATCGAATCTGGCAGGTTCTCAGGCCTTGAGAGTGAGCGGGCGAGGGAGGAGATCGCAGATTTTATCGAGAAAGAGGGAATAGGGAAGAGGGTGGTGAATTATAGGCTCAGGGACTGGGGGATATCCCGTCAGAGATACTGGGGCACACCGATACCCATCGTCTATTGCGACTCATGCGGGATAGTGCCTGTGCCTGAGGATGAACTGCCCGTGCTCCTGCCTGAGGATGTCTCTTTTACAGGAAGGGGTGGGAATCCCCTGTCGGGGGTGGCAGAGTTTGTCAACACAACCTGTCCATCCTGTAAGGGGCCTGCAAGGAGAGAGACTGACACGATGGATACCTTTGTGGATTCATCATGGTATTTCATCGCCTACTGTTTGAAGGGAAGGGGAGGGATGGATATCGAGTCAGCGATCAGGGATCATAATTCTCCAATCAATTACTGGATGCCTGTTGACCAGTATATAGGCGGGATAGAACATGCGGTGCTTCACCTCCTCTATTCAAGGTTCTTTACAAAGGTGTTGAGGGACATCGGCCTGATAAAGGTGGATGAACCTTTCAAAAACCTCCTCACACAGGGCATGGTCATAAAGGACGGTGCCAAGATGTCGAAGTCAAAGGGCAATGTGGTGGACCCTGATTATCTCATCGATAAATATGGTGCTGACACAGTGAGGCTCTTCTGTCTTTTTGCCGCCCCGCCGGAGAAGGACCTTGAGTGGTCTGATCAGGGTGTTGAGGGTGCCCATCGCTTCTTAAAACGGGTCTGGGCGGTTGTTCATAGATTCCGTAATACGATAGATGTGGCGCATAACCATGCCGTGCTGGACCCATCACGGATTACAGGCCATGCATCACGGCTTTTGAGGAAGACCCACCAGACGATAAAGAGGGTGACAGACAGTATAGAGAGGGACTATCATTTCAACACCGCCATAGCAGCGCTGATGGAGCTCATAAACGAGATATCCTCCTTCTCTCCATCATCCACCGAGGACAGGGAGGTCCTTGGTTTCGCTATAAGACAGTCTGTAATCCTGCTTGCACCTTTTGCACCCCACATATCAGAGGAGCTCTGGCACGAAATAGGCGGCACAGACAGTGTATTCAATGAGGGCTGGCCAGTCTGGGACGAAGAGATTGCAAGGGAGGAGGAGATAGAGCTTGTCGTTCAAATTAATGGTAAGGTGAGGGGTAAGGTCATGGTGCCTGCCGGACTGGATGACGAGAGGCTTAAAGAGGAGGCCTTCCGCATCCCCAAGATACAGGATTATATAAAGGGCAGAGCCCCCAAGAAGGTGATAGTTGTGAGGGGGAGGCTTGTCAATATAGTCGTATAGGATGAGAGATCAAATCTCAAATCACAAGGCCAGATTTTTTTTGCTCTTCACCTCTTGCATCGTCCCCCTCATCCTCTATGGTTGTGGTTATCACATGGTGGGCTCATCGTCCATCCCGTTTGATACCATTGTGGTCCTACCCGTCCAGAACAAGACCCAAGAGCCACTGCTTGAGGATGTGATGCACCGTGCCCTTTCGTCAGGCTTCATATCCCAGGGCATCAGGGTTACATCCACTGGTGACAGGGACCGTAGGGCCAGACTTGAGACCGTTATAAGGAGCTTTTCTGTCAACACTGTGGCGGCATCGGATGATAAGGTGAAGGAGCAGTCCGTTGTGATGGAGGTTGACTTCAGGTTGATCGAGGGAGAGAGGGTGATGGAGTTTACCTCTGTAAAGTCGCCAATAGCCATAACGTTCCAGGCCACAGGAAGTGTTACCGAGGCCGTGATTGAGAAGCAGAGGGCTATAGAGAGGGCGGCAGAAGAGATTGCAAAGGAGCTTGTAAGCAGGATAGCGCTTAGATATGCTGAATAAGGCCCTGGAGAGGGATATCAAGAGTGGATTGAAGTCCCCGATCTATTATCTCTGGGGGGAAGACCCTTTTCTATTAGAGGAGGCCCTCTCAAGGATGGTTGATATCTTAATCTCAGATGCACCTGCTGAGTTCAATTATGATATCTTTTATCCATCCGCATCCCCCTCCCAGATAATAGATGCCACCTCAACATTGCCATTTATGGCAGAGAGGAGGCTTGTCGTCCTTAAGGACTTCCATGAATTCCCTGAGGCGACCATAAAGGAGCTCATCCCTTATCTCAGAGACCCTTCTGAGAGCACCTGCATGGTGATCCTCTCAGGCAAGGCACCAAGGAAGGGGCTCGATATAAAATGGAGGGTCTATCATCTCAGTATAAAGGACGGTGATATGCCATCATGGGTGAGGGGGTTGTGTTCGAGAAAGGGTGTACAGATGACAGAAGGTGCCATAGGCCTTCTGCTTGAGTTCACAGGGCATGATACGGGCCTCCTGTCCATGGAGATCGAGAAGCTCGCCCATTCGGGAAGGAAGGTTATAAAGGAGGATGACATCATCTCCCTGGTGGGCATGATGAGACACTTCTCCTCCTTTGAACTCATCAACTGTATCTTTGAAGGGGACAGGACAAAGGCCCTGAGGATGCTCAGGGCGATGTTCAAGGAGGGGAATGCCACAGATGTTGCTACCCTCCTGCTTGGTGCGTTAAACTGGCGTTTCAGGGAGCTATATAATCTATGGCTCGATAAAGGCAGGGGTGCCGAAGGGAGGTATAGGGGATTGAGGCACCGCCTCTCTCAATACAGTGGAGAGAGGTTCTACAGCATATTCAAGGCCCTCCATGAGGCAGACACAAGTATAAAGACAGGTGTAAGGCCCGACCTTGTCATGGAGATACTGGTGATTAAACTGCTCATGGCGATGACCGGCCAAGAAGAGGCTATGATAGGGAGTTGACGAGCCTGCTGAGCCTTGAGACCTTCCGTGCAGCGGTATTCTTATGGAGTATCCCCTTCCTTGCAGCCTTGTCGATAATACTCACCGCCTTCTTCAACAGCTCTCTTGCAGCCTCGGCATCCCTGTCCTTGACAGCGGCCTCCACCTTCTTGGTAAAGGTCTTGATCGTGCTCTTGACAGACCTATTCCTGAGTGCCCTCTTTCTCGCCTGCCTCACCCTCTTGAGGGCCGACCTGTTCTTCTTTGGTGCATTCTTTGCGGGCAAGAAGGAACCTCCTCTCTTTATAATTTAGGGTTCAGCATGTAACATATATACGAAATCAAAGATAATATTTAACATCATGAGGGCATTAAAGTCAACATCATGGATGAGAGGAAGAGGGTCACAAGAGCAGCAACAGAGGTATCGGTTGCAACAGGTATAAGCCGTATACTCGGTTTCCTGAGGGATGTCCTGCTTGCCAAGATATTCGGTGCGTCAGGATTGACCGATGCATTCTTTGTCGCCTATCGAGTGCCAAACCTCCTGAGGGAGCTATTCGCAGAGGGGGCGGTCTCTGCAGGCTTTGTCCCTGTATTTACTGAATATCTAAACAGACACGGCAGGGAGGAGGCCAGGAGGCTCGCTGGCGTGGTCCTTGCATTTCTGTTATCTGTATTACTTGCAATATGCCTTATCGGGATCGTCTTTGCACCCTCCATCGCATCCCTCATAGCACCAGGCTTTGTCAGTGACGGTGATAAATTCGCCCTCACGATCAAACTCATAAGGATCATGTTCCCCTTCTTGCTCTTCATCAGCCTGGCAGCCCTCTGCATGGGTGTGCTCAATTCACTGAGGTCATTCTTCATACCTGCCCTTGCCCCTGCATTCTTTAACCTTGCAATAATCGCCTCTGCGCTACTGCTTGCCCCTGAATTTCGCATCCCCATCCTGGCGATAGGGATAGGTGTTACCCTTGGAGGGGCATTCCAATACGGTGTCCAGATAATGGATCTGCTGAGGAGGGACTTCAATCTCAGGCCTGTCTTCTCGTTTTCACACCCGGGCCTCAGGAGGATCATCCTCCTGGTGTTGCCTGTGGTGGCTGCTATTGCAGCGACACAGGTCAATGTCTTCATAAGCAACATCTTTGCAACCTATCTGCCTGAAGGCAGCGCCACTTATCTCTATTACGGTATCAGGCTCATCCTTCTGCCGGTGGGCATATTTGGTGTTGCCATGTCAACCGCCATCCTCCCTTCCATGTCAGAACAGGCATCAAGCGGTGACATGGACGGGCTGAGGGAGACCTTCTCCTTCTCCCTGAGGCTTGTATTCTTCCTGAGTCTGCCTGCAATGGCAGGTCTCATCGCCCTCTCATACCCAATAGTAAACCTCCTCTTCCAGAGAGGCGAGTTCACATATGAGGCAACACAGGGGACCGTGTATGCCCTCAACCTCTATGCCCTTGGGTTATGGGCCTTTGTTGGTTCAAAGGTGGTGAGGACACCCTTCTACTCAATGCAGGATACCAGGACACCGCTGAAGATAGCCCTCCTGTCAGTTGCGATAAACATACTCTGCAGCGTCATATTTTTAAGACCCCTGAGGCATGGTGGCCTTGCCCTTGCCCTCTCTATCGCCACTTCGGTGAACTTTATCGCCCTTCTCATACTCTTAAAGAGGAGGCTCGGCAGGATTGATGGCAGGAGGATCCTGAGGTCATTCACCAAGATATCCATCGCATCTGTTGTCATGGGTATAACAGGCCACGGCATTCTGCACGGAGAGATCTGGAGGGAGAGCGGGATGTTCATTGAAAAGTCCTTTATGTTGGCAGGTGTGATCATACTCTGTATCGGTATATACCTGTTGCTGATGTATTTGATGAAAGGTGAGGAATTGATGTATCTTATGAGGCTGAGAAGGAGGTCAGGATAGAAGGACAGGAGGGATGGCATGATTATAAAGACCCTCATCGTCGGTCCTCTTGAGGAGAACACCTATATCGTAGGTGACGAGGATACCAGGGATGCCATAATCATTGACCCTGGGGATGAACCCGAAAGGATTATGGATGCAATCAGGGAGGACGCCCTGAAGGTCGATGCGATCATCTGTACACATGCCCACTTCGACCATATAGGCGCAATCGGTGATGTCAAAAAGGGGACGGGCACAAGGGTGCTCATCCATGGTGATGACCTCGATATATTCAGGAGAGCAAGGGAACATGCAATGTTCTGGGGATTTGAGATTGATGATCTGCCAGAACCTGATGGACTGTTAAGGGATGGTGATCTTATAAGGGTTGGAGGCCTCGAATTCAGGGTCATCCATACCCCTGGCCACAGCCCTGGCAGCATATCCATTTATGGAGAGGGGGTTGTCTTTACAGGCGACACCATCTTCAGGGATTCAGTGGGAAGGACCGATCTGCCAGGGGGGAGTCTGGATATGCTTAAGGAGTCCTTCAGGCGTCTCCTCCAATTACCAGAGGATACAAGGGTCCTCTCAGGACACGGGCCTGAGACAACAATCGGAAGGGAGAGGGTGGAGAACTTCTTTGTCCACGAATTGTAGTGCCTTCACTTCTTCCTCTGCACAAGCAGCTTCTTGGCAGCAGCCCTCACCGCCTCGGGGATATTCTTGTTCTTCTCGAGCATGGCAAGGTCCTTTGTCCTCAGGGCGTGGATGTGTTTCATGGAGATGCCCACAGGGGTCTTCGGGTTTGAGACAAGGGCATGGATGATAGAATATGTCCTTACCCACTCCCTCTTCTTTGCGATGGCCCTTATTATCTCAACTGGTGTGGTCTGTTGCTTTGCAAGTAGCTCTATCTCATTATCCGTTATCTTGGGATTCTCAAGAACCGCAAGCATCACCTCCTTGTTCGGGTCTCTCAGGAGGATGCTCCTTATATCACGGCTACCCCTGAAGGCAAGCTGTATCTTCTCACCTATCTTGAGGTTCTGTATCTTCTGTAAGAGCCCTATCACCCTCCTTCTTGGCTGCCCTTCCTCCTCAGGGAGGGGCTTTATATGCTTCTCTATGGGTGCGGGCACACGGAGTCTTTCAGCCACAAACTGCCTGGTTTTATGAGGTGTGAGTGGATGCTCAAGGAGCATCCTCAGTATCTCTGGCCTGTGGGTGTTCTTCTGCGCTATCTCGTCAAAGAGTGAAGGGTCTGTTGCAGGGTCAAAGAGCAGTACGTCTATGACCTTTTCAGAAAGGGAGGAATAATCAAGCGGGAGCAGTCTCTGTTTTTCCATGGGGATATCATATCGTGAAAGATGATTATAATCAAGGAAATATCATGCCCTTTTGAGATATATAAAATACTCGATGTTTCCCTTTGGCCCTCGGACCGGAGACTCAAAGACACCCATGACCTTGAGGTTCAACCCCTGCGCCCCTTCCTTCACCTTCTCAACCGCCTCAAGCCTCTTCGATTCATCCCTGACCACCCCTCCCTTCCCGACATCCCTCTTCTGTAATTCAAACTGGGGCTTTATCAGGGCCATTATCTCGCCATCAGGTGCGAGAAACTCTGCTGCCCTGGGTATCACCTTCAGGAGCGATATAAAAGAGACATCGATTGTGATGAGGTCGATCTCCTCCCCTATCGCCTCTCTGTCAAGGTGTCTGATGTTCGTCTTCTCAAGGATAACAACCCTTTCATCGTTCCTTAGCCTCCAGTGTAGCTGTCCATAACCGACATCTATGGCATATACCCGTTTTACGCCATGTTTCAGCAGGCAGTCTGTGAAACCACCTGTCGATGCACCGATGTCCATTGCTATCCTGTCCCTGACATCGATATCAAACGCCCTTAATGCGGCCTCCAGTTTGAGCCCTCCCCTGCTCACATAGGGCATACCCCCCACCACCTCTATTGAGGCATCCTCTTTAACGTGCGTGCCAGCCTTATCAACAATCCTGCCATCCACAAGCACACTCCCTTGAAGTATCAATGCCCTTGCCCTCTCTCTGCTTTCGGCAAGTCCCTTCTTAAACAACAGCACATCAAGACGGACCCTGTCTTCTCTCGTTTGTCCCATCTGTCAGATCTCTCTATGTGGTCTTGTCTCGTGGCCCTTCTGAGGAAGCACTTCTGGAGGGCTATGAGGATGATCTTCTGGCCTCTGGACCGAACCTAATCTCAAACTTGAAGTCTTCATCAAGCATATAGATAGATTATAGCACATATGGGCACAATGGGAGATTCCCTCTCGAGGATATCTGTTTGCATATTGGCGCAGGATGTGGTAAATGTTAAGTAAGGGATATGTCCTGAGGGCTGTGGATGGTTTGAGGGGATGATCCAGGAGAGTGAGGTCATAGTATTTCTGGTCAGTATCGGCTGCCTCATCTTCATCTGCCTGAATCTGCAGAGGCTGAAGATGTTGCCTTCATGGAGGCTGTTCCTCGGGTCCTTTTATGTGCTACTGGTAGGCCTTGGATTAACGATACTCGAGGGCTTCATATACGGAGACATCTTGAATCTGCTTGAACATATATGCTATGCAGGCAATGCCATACTGCTTTCAATCTGGGGATGGCAGGTCTTTGGCAGGAGAAGGCCTGAATAGATGAATCCTGTAGGGATTATAGACGCTGTATCCTGGATAGCCATCACCTTTGCCATCCTCGTCCTCCTCAGGGGGTGGGAGAAGGCATTCAGCAGGGATGTCAAGATCATACTCTTCTTCCTCCTCATCCTCATATTCTTCCATAACTGGGGGAATACACTTGAATGGATGGGGATCACCGCATTCTTCGATCCCATAGAGGATATGCTTGAGGTCCTTGGGGCGCTGATGTGGATATTCTTCTTCTATACCTTCTTAAGGGACCTCGACCTTTCGGAGAGGCTCAGGATAGAGGCACGTCTAAAAGAGTCAGAGACGACAATGAGGAGTATCTTTGACAATGCCATGGATGGGATATTGCTTGTAGATTTAAAGGACAGGAGGCTTTACACAGGGAACAAGAGGATGTGCAGGATGCTTGGCTACACAATGGATGAGTTGAAGGGGCTCAGGATTATGGATATCCATCCAGAAGAGGAGCTCCGACATGCGCTGGATGTCTTTGAGAGACAGGCAAGGGGAGAGTTCACACTTGCAAGGAATATACCCGTGAAGAGGAAGGATGGCAGCATCTTTTATGCCGATATCAACTCGTCACCTGTAACCATAGGAGGAAGGGACTACCTGGTCAGTATATTCAGGGATATCACCGAGCAGAAGAAGGCCGAGGAGATTATAAAGGAGTATGCTAAAAGACTTGAACAGGAGGTGATGGAACGGACGAAGGAGCTGGAAGATGCCAATATAAAACTGAGGGAGCTTGACAGACTTAAGTCTATGTTTATAGCCTCCATGTCCCATGAGCTCAGGACACCCCTTAACTCGATCATCGGGTTTACAGGTGTTATATTACAGGGGCTGACAGGGGATATAAATGATGAACAGAGGGATCAACTCCAGAGGGTCTATGATTCAGCCCGGCACCTCCTTGCCCTTATTAATGACGTGATCGATGTCTCGAAGATAGAGGCAGGTAAGGTCAGGGCATATGTGGAGGAGTGTGCCCTTGAGGATGTGATTAAGGAGGCGATCTCAAACCTGAGGCATGAGATAGAGGACAAGGGTCTTGCCATCGAACTTAAGCTGCCCGAAGGATTGAGACTATGGACGGACAGGAGGAGGTTACTCCAATGCATCCTCAATTACCTGAGCAATGCGGTGAAATTCACAGAGAATGGCTCTGTATGTATAGAGGCCGTTGAGATGGGCGATGCGGTAAAGATCAGCGTCTCTGACACAGGCATTGGTATAAGGAGAGAGGACCTTCCCAGGCTCTTTACCCCTTTTGTAAGGCTTGAGACACCACTGAACCTCAAGACAAAGGGCACGGGGCTGGGCCTCTATCTTACAAAGAAGCTGACAGAAGAGGTGCTGAAGGGATCTGTCTCTGTAGAGAGTGAATATGGAAGAGGCAGCGTCTTTAGTATTAAAATACCGAAAGAGCTGAGGAAGGAGAGACAGGATGAAGAAGGCGCTGGTGATAGAGGATAACGAGAACAACATGAAGCTTATATGCTTCATCCTTGAAAAGCATGGTTATTCCACCATAAGGGCAGAGAACGGGGCAAAGGGGATCGAGCTTGCACTGAGGGAGAGGCCTGACTTTATCCTCCTTGATATAAAACTGCCCGATATGGACGGGCTTGAGGTATTGAGGCGGATAAGGGAGTCCGAGATTAATGGAGAGATCCCGATAATCGCCATAACGTCATATGCAATGGTTGGGGACAGGGAGAGGATGATCAAGGCAGGGTGTAATGGTTACATAGAGAAACCTATCGACCCTGAGAGGGTCATCCAGCAGATAAAAGAGATCATAGGAGAATAGGGCCATGAGGGTATTGATAGTTGATGATAGCAGGGACTCAAGGGATATATTGAAGAAGACCCTGGAGGCCGAGGGCTATGAGGTCTCTACGGCCTCCAACGGGATAGAGGCCATGAGGGTGGCGATGGAGTCCATACCTGATATATTCATATCAGACATACTCATGCCAGGGATGGACGGCTTCAGGCTGTGCTACGAGGTCAAACAGAATGAACGCCTCAGGGACAAACCCTTTGTCTTTTATACAGCAACATATGTTGAGCCCGAGGATGAGAGGCTTGCAAGGAGCCTTGGTGCCTCAAGGTTCATCATCAAGCCTGTTGAGACAGAGAGGTTCGTTACGATGATAAAGGATGTGCTCAAGGAACACAGGGAGAAGGGGCTTGAGGTTCATAAGGGGCCTGTTGAAGAGGAGAGGCTATCCACCATGTATATGGACAGGATCATAAAGAAGCTTGATGAGAAGGTGATGGAATTGCAGATATACAAGAAGATCTTTGAGAGTGCACATGATGCCATCTGCGTGATAGAGCCTGATGGCCATTATATATTGCAGAACCCTGCACACAGACGGCTGACAGGGTATTCAGACGATGAGTTAATGGATAAGACACCGGCGTTACATGTCGGGCAGGAGGTCTTCTCCGGTATCCTGAATACCCTCTCCACAAAAGGATACTACAGGGGCGAACTCATTGCCTATGATAAGGCAAAGAAGGCGATCTATATCCTCCTTTCTGTGTTCCCCCTCAGGGACGAAAAGGACAACATCACCCATTACGTATGGGTTGAGCAGGACATCTCGTCACGCAAGCATATGGAGAATGAGTTAAAGAGGAGGCTGGAGGAGCTTGAGGACTTCTACAAGATGGCCGTTGACAGGGAGCTGAGGATGAAGGAACTCAAGCAGGAGATAGAGAGGCTCAGGGAAGAGCCGGACAGAAGGGACGAGAAGAGGAGTTAATCTTGGATCCTTGACTATTCGGGCTTTTAGGGTTATATTTTCATGTGCACGAAGGATACAGACCCATATCACTCAGCAGGATAAAGACCCATCCTCTTAAGCAGAGGAAGAGCAAGCTCAGACACGGTAGCCTCGGCAAGCCATTTGAAGGTGGTGACTTCAGGGATTTTCTGGACAGCCTGCCAAAAAATCTTGCGGTCACGGACCTCAAGGCGGTTGTTGACTCCATAATAAAGGCAAGGGCAAAGGGCAGGCCGGTTATACTTGGTATGGGTGCACACCCGATAAAGGTGGGGCTGTCCCCCATCATAATAGATCTGATGCGCAGGGGCATAATCACCGCGGTTGCAATGAATGGGGCATGCATAGTGCACGACTTTGAACTCAGCCTCGTAGGCCATACTTCAGAGGATGTTGATAGTGCGCTCTGCAGAGGGACATTCGGCATGGCAAGAGAGACGGGGGAGGGCCTGAATGAGGCTATAAAGGAAGGTGTATCAAGGGGGGATGGGATGGGCAAGGCGGTTGGTGATTATATCATCAGGAAGAAACTCCCCTACAGGCGTATAAGCATCCTTGCAGAGGCGTCAGCCCTCGGTATACCTGCAACCGTGCATGTGGCGATCGGAACGGATATCATACACATGCATCCACAGGCAGACGGTACCCTGATCGGAGAGGGGAGCATGAGGGATTTCAGGCTCTTTGTCTCGGTTGTGTCTCGGTTGAGGGGTGGGGTGTATATCAATCTTGGTTCTGCGGTTATAATGCCAGAGGTGTTTCTCAAGGCCGTGGCCATCTCCAAAAACCTCGGCAATGAGCTGAAGGGATTAACGACCGTGAATATGGACTTCATCCAGCATTACAGGCCAAGGGTCAATGTGCTGAAGAGGCCTATCCTTTCAGGTGGTAAGTCCTATGCCCTGACAGGGCACCATGAGATAATGTTCCCGTTACTTTCAGCAGCCATACTGGATGGACTGAGGAAGGGCAAGAGGGTTAAATAGTTCAGGTAGATTATATAAATCACCCATTACGCATTACTTATGAGACCTGTAGTAGATGAAGAGCTCTGTATAGGTTGTGGTAATTGTGCAGAGATATGCCCTGCGGTGTTTCAGCTTATTGAGGAAAAGTCTAAGGTGGTCGACCCCGAGGCGTGTGAGTTTGTGGGATGTTGTGAGGCAGCAGCGGAGAACTGCCCTGTGGAGGCGATCACCCTGGTGGAGGACTGAGATCGACAGTCTCTCATAGTTCAGGCATATGAAGACCCTTATCACCAAGGTCATCATCATACTCCTTGTATCACTTATTGGCACAGCCACTGGTGGCTATCTCGCCCTTATCAAGGGTGTCCCTGATATTGAAGATATAAGAGACTACATGCCTGTAAAGGGGACCGAGGTATATGCGGATGATGATGTCCTCATAGGTGAGTTCAGGGTCGAGAAGGGTGTATATGTGCCCATAACCAGGATACCCGAACACCTTATAAGGGCCGTGGTAGCGGTGGAGGACTCGAAATTCTGGCTCCACAGTGGCCTTGACTACCTTGCCATCCTGAGGGCCCTGTCAAAGGACATCCTCGCACGCAGGATAAAGGAGGGTGCCAGCACCATAACGCAGCAGCTTGCAAAGGTTGTCTTCCTCTCGCCAGAACGCACGATCATCAGGAAATTAAAGGAGATGGTCCTTGCATTCAGGATCGAGAAGAATCTCACAAAGGAGGAGATACTCGAGCTCTATCTCAACAAGATCTACTTCGGGCATGGTGCCTATGGTGTGGAGATGGCGGCAAGGAGATATTTTGGTAAGTCCGTATCGGAGATAGACCTGGCGGAGGCTGCACTCCTTGCAGGCCTCATAAAGGCCCCTAATAAATACTCGCCCTACAACAGTCTTGAGAGGGCAAAGAGGAGACAGAAGATAGTCCTGAACAGGATGAAGGAGGAGGGTTATATAAGTGAACAACAGCTTGAAGAGGCATACAGGGAACCCCTTTATCTTTCAAGTCTGAGACATGGAGAGGATGAGTATAGCTACTTCCTTGAATATATAAGAAAATACCTTGAGGACAGATACGGCCAGGAGATGATATATAAAGGCGGGCTGAAGGTCTATACCACACTGAACAGGAATATACAGAAGGCGGCTGTAAAGGCCCTTAAAGAGGGTCTGAGGAGGCTGGACAAGAGGCAGGGCTTTCGAGGCCCGATAGGCCATAAAGAGATAGATGTTGAGAAGGAGATGAGATCAGCAGGCCGTTTCAAGAAGGTACTTATGAGGCCTGGTGACCTGTTGACCGCCACTGTCCTCAGGGTCTCTGCCAGCAGGGCGATCGTTAAGACCAGGGGTGTTATAGGAAGACTCCCCCTTTCAGGGGCGAGGTGGGTCAAGAGGTTGATAGATAAAGAAGGAAGGGTCATCAGGAGGTTTACGAACCTCAGGCTGACGGATATACTCAGGCCTGGTGATGTCATCTACGTAAGGGTCAAGGATACAAAGGGTAAGATGCCTATATTTACACTGGAGCAGGAGCCGCTTGTGCAGGGGGCAGTGGTGGCAATAGAGGTTCCAACAGGATACATAAGGGCGATAGTTGGAGGATATGACTTTAAAAAGAGCGAATTCAACAGGGCGATCTTTGCAAGGAGACAGGCAGGCTCTGCATTCAAGCCCGTGATCTATGCCACTGCAATGGACAACGGCTTTACGCCTGCAAGCATCATAGTTGACGAGCCCCTGGTCTATGAGAGTGATGAGTTCGGTGACTGGGTGCCGGAGAACTATGACAAGAGGTTTCATGGCCCGACAAGACTGCGTGAGGCGCTTGCCTACTCAAGGAACATCGTTACAGTGAAGCTCCTCCAGGAGATAGGTGTGGAGAAGGTGATCAGGTTTGCCCGTGCCCTTGGAATAAAAGGGCCTTTCCCCCACAACCTCACCCTCGCCCTTGGAAGCCTGAGTGTCTCGCCCCTTGAGATAACCTCTGCATTCTGTGTCTTTGCACGTGGTGGTGTGAGGATGGAACCGATGGCCGTCAAATATATCATTGACAGCAATGGCAACATCATTGAGAATAACAAGCCCAGGGGTAAGAGGGTTATAAGCCCCCAGACCGCCTTCCTTGCAACCTCCATGCTCGAGGATGTTGTAAACCATGGCACAGGCTGGCGCGCAAAGGCCCTCGGCAGACCTGTTGCAGGCAAGACAGGGACGACAAACGAATACAGGGATGCCTGGTTTATCGGCTACACACCCGAGCTGGCAGCAGGTGTATGGGTGGGTTTTGATGAGATGCGCTCACTCGGAGAGGAAGAGACAGGCTCAAAGGCCGCTGCACCCATATGGGTCTCCTTTATGAAAGAGGCGATAAAGGAGGTTGCCCCGTTTGGAGAAGAGCCGAGGCCGTTTCCTGTGCCTGACGGGATAGTCACCGCTGTCATTGACCCATTAACCGGCCTGCTTGCTACAGAAAATTCTGGGAAAATGGTAGAATTCTTTAAAGAGGGGACGGTGCCTGAGGAGTATTCAACAGAGTTTGAGAGGCAGAAGGTGAGAAGACTGAAGGCCGAATTGAGCAGGATAAAACCTTTATAATTATAAAGGAGGCTGCTATGAAGATCACCGCATTGATTACGCTATTATCCCTCCTGATTGTATCCTCACCATGTTATGCGAACTCCACTGTTGAGAAGGCATACTCACTCTACAGACAGGGCAGGCACCAGGAGGCGGTAAGGATGCTCGAAGACTATGTAAGGGAGAATCCTGACCCAGGTGCCCTCTATCTCCTTGGATATGCATATTATGAGAGGGGGGATCTCGATAAGGCGAGGAGGTATTTTGAGGATGCCTATCTCATCGACCCTGACTTCAGCCCTTCAAAGAGATGATTTAAATACCGACTCTGTGGAGCTTCATGATGTTTGTCCTGCCACCTGGGGCAAATGGAGAGGTGGCTATTATCGTGATGGGATCGTTCCTCTTAACAATGCCCTCCCTGAGAAGGGCCTTCTCTGATCGGGATATCATCCTGTCCGTATCCTCTGGAAACCTCATGACATAGGGAGTAACCCCCCAGTATAGGCTCATCCTCCTGCGGACAGCCTCATTCGGGGTGAATGCGATGATAGGGACATCAGGCCTCAACTTCGAAAGGAGCAGGGCGGTGAAGCCCGTCCTGGTAAAGGCCACGATCGCCCTTGCCTCTATATCCCTTGCCGATACGCACGCCGCCTCGGCAATGGCATGGGCGAAGGTCTTTGAGCCGAAGAGGTCATCATGGTGACCTTTGAGCTTATGCCCTTCTGTAAACCTGATAATCCTGTCCATCATCCTCAGCGTCTCAACAGGGTATTTACCAATGGCCGTCTCCGCTGAGAGCATCAATGCATCCGTGCCGTCAAGCACGGCATTTGCCACGTCAGCTGCCTCAGCCCTTGTGGGCCTTGTATGTGCTGTCATGGACTCGAGCATCTGGGTGGCTGTTATCACGGGCTTCATCATCCTATTACACTTCTCTATGAGCTCCTTCTGAATAAGCGGCACCTCCTCTGGTGAGACCTCCACACCGAGGTCACCCCTGGCGATCATGAGCCCATCAGAGACTCTGATGATCTCATCTATGTTCTCAAGTGCCTGTGGCTTCTCTATCTTTGCAATAACAGGGACATCTACCCCCATCCTCCTGAGGTGTCGTTTCACATCAAGGATGTCATCCTTTGATCGCACAAAGGACATCGCCACATAATCGACACCTATCTTTATGCCAAACTCCAGGTCTCTCCTGTCCTGCTCTGTAAAGACCCTGCCAGGTATCCTTATACCCGGAAGGTTGATACCCTTCCCCTCTTTCAACACACCACCCTCTATGACCTTTGTAACCACCCTGCCCCTCTCCTTTCTCACCACCCTCAACCGGAGTAACCCGTCATCTATAAGGATCCTGTCGCCCTTTCTCAGATGCCTGAGCAGATGAGGATGGGATATCGAGACCTCCCTGCTGTTGCCTTCAGTGGTCTTTGATGTAAGGGTGAGGGTTGTCCCCCTCTTGAGCATGAGAGAGCCGCCCCTGATGGGTCCCACCCTCAGCCTCAGGCCCTTAAGGTCAAGGAGTATGGCAACCGGTGACTTATACTTACGGGCACCGGCCCTTATGATGTTGACCGCCCTTTTATGCTCTGAACGGGTTCCATGTGAGAGGTTGAGTCTCGCTATATTCATCCCTGCCTTTATCATCCTGTGTATTACATCCTCTGAACTACTTGCAGGCCCGATGGTGCAGACTATCTTTACCCTTCGCATGATCCACCCCAGTACACTCCCTTATCCTTCTGACAGAGTGTGTGCCTCTGCCAATCCTCTCCCCTCTCTTTGAAGTCTGATCTGTAATGTGCGCCAACACTGCCCTTTCTCAGTAGGGCTGACTCAACAATGAGTCCTGCAACGGTCAACATATTCTTCAGTTCAAGCCCCCTCTGGTTGTCAAAATTCATCCCTTTTACCCTCTCCCATTCCCCAAGACACCTCCTTGCAGAGACCAGGGACCTCTCACACCTTATGATCCCCACCTTATTCCACATCACCCTTCTCAGGACACTCCTCATCTTCTCGATCTCTGAGATACCCAGGTTGGCAGTCTCTTTAAGCCTGGGCCTCTCCTCAGCAGGATATCCGCCTGTCCCGAGGGCCTCCACATACCGCATTGCTCCTTTTCCTGCCCTTGCACCAAAGACGATCCCCTCAAGGAGACTATTCGATGCAAGCCTGTTTGCACCATGGACACCTGTGCATGCGACCTCACCTGCGGCAAAGAGTCCCTTGAGATTGGTCCTGCCGTCAAGGTCTGTCCTGACCCCTCCCATTATGTAATGGGCAGCAGGAGAGACAGGTATCAGGTCCTCTGTTATGTCGATATCAAACTGGAGGCAGGTGGAGTAAATCCTTGGGAACCTCTCCTTGACAAAGTCCTTATCGAGGTGTCTGAGATCAAGATATACATGACGGGATTGCGTCCTTACCATCTCCGAGATTATCGCCCTTGTCACCACATCCCTTGGTGCGAGATCGGCCATCTCGTGATACCGTTGCATGAATTGTTCGCCATGGATATTCCTGAGCACCGCCCCCTCGCCCCTCATCGCCTCGCTGAGCAAGAACTGGGGGGCTGAAGGATGGTACAGTGTGGTGGGATGGAACTGAATGAACTCCATATCCATGAGGATAGCCCCTGCCCTGTAGGCTATCGCCATCCCATCACCTGTGGATATAGGAGGGTTTGTCGTCCTTGAGAATATCTGTCCTGCCCCACCTGTTGCCAGGATGACGGCCTTTGCATATATATTGACCAGCCTTTTGTCCATGAGCACGGTTGCACCTATGCATCTGTCTTCGGTGACTATGAGGTCAAGGGTGAAGGCGAATGCGTATCTCTTTACCGAGGGGAATCTCCGCACCTTATTTATCAGCACCCTCTCTATCTCCCTGCCGGTTGAATCACCACGGGAGTGGAGGATCCTCTTCCTTGAGTGTGCTGCCTCCTTTGTAAAGGATAGCCTGCTCCCCTCCCTGTCAAACTCCGCCCCCCATGATATGAGCTCCAGGATATATTGGGGCCCCTCTTCAACGAGTACCCTTACGGCCTCCTCCTTACAGAGCCCATCACCTGCCCTTACGGTGTCTTCATAGTGGATACCGACCTCGTCCTCATCGCTCAATGCAACGGCAACCCCTCCCTGTGCATAGCCTGTGCTACTCTCTGTAGGTTCTGCCTTTGTAAGGACGACCACCTCTGCATGTGGTGCAAGCTCTATAGCCGCCCTGAGGCCTGCAACGCCACCACCAATAACAAGGAAGTCCGTCCTCTCAACGGAGCCGTCCATAATGGTAGAAATATAAGGGATTTGCACTCTTAAGTCAAATTAAGCCTGACAGCAGCAAAAATTATTTGATTCAGTTAAAATAGTATATTACCGACCGTCAGGGAGACTAAACAAAGGGGGTGTTTATAAGGTGTTAGAGATAACAGATGCTGCGGTGGATCAATTCAAGAAGATACTCTCGGAGTCAAAGGCCGAAAACCACGGGATAAGGATATTCAGGGAGGGTGGAGGCTGAGGGCCATCCTTGGCTATGGACATAGCCAGCGGGCCTTCTGCAGGTGACATCACACTTGAGAAGGATGGTCTCATGATATATCTTACCGAGGACGCCAACAGGATCCTCCAGAACGCAACGATCAACTATACGGATGAGGGTGGCTTTGAGATAACAGGTCTCCAGTCAAGCTGTTGTTGAAAAAGAGGATTCCAGGATTCTGTTCTGGATGGTGAGGTATGACCTATCTCATGTGCAGTGTAAGAAGGGCCTTCCTTGTTACAGACAATCCTGTTTTGTATAATGTATAAAGCTTGCCCTATGACGAAAGGCCTTTGAGAGAAATCGATGGTCCTCTTATACATCCTGATCGCTGTCTTCTCGGTGACCCTCATCTCCCTGGTGGGTATATTCTTCATGGGGCTCAAGAACAGCACCATCGAGAGGTTCCTTGAGTCATTCGTAAGTTTCGCAGTAGGCGGACTCCTTGGTGGTGCATTCTTCCATCTCCTGCCCGAGGCCGTTGAATCAACAGGCCCCCCGATATTCCTCTATGTGCTCTCAGGGATCATAGCCTTCTTCCTGATAGAGAACTTCCTGCACTGGCGTCACTGCCATAAAGGGGAGTGTGATGTCCACACCTTCACATATCTCAACCTCATAGGTGATGGTGTGCATAACTTTATAGATGGTATGGTTATATCAGCAGCGTTTGTTACAGATGTAAGGCTTGGCCTTGCCACAACCCTTGCAGTAGCAGCACATGAGATACCACAGGAGATGGGAGACTTCGGGATACTCCTCTATGGAGGATTCAGCAGACAGAAGGCGCTCCTCTATAACTTCTATTCTGCACTTGTGGCCGTAGCAGGTGCGCTTATAGCGTACCTATCCTTTAATCATATCATCTGGCTCAAGGACTTCCTCATACCCTTTACAGCAGGTGGTTTTATCTATATAGCACTTGTGGACCTGATACCAGAACTCCACAGGGAGAAGGAGCCCCAGAGACTCATAGGCCACACCCTTACAAGCCTGGTGGGCCTTGCTTTTATGTGGTGGTTAAGGGTATTTTTGGAGTAGATGTTTAACCCCTTTAAGATCATAAGGGCCTCGCTTACAGGGAAGCTCATCTCTGTCACAGTGATCCTGATCATCGTGGCCGTTGGCATATCATGGTATCTACTGATAAACACCCTCAAGAAGAGGGGTATCAACGATGCCATCAAGTACACCATGTCGTACACCGATCTCGTTGCAAGGAGCACCCGCTATAACATGCTCATGAGACAGAGGGATGCCATCCAGAAGACACTTGAGGACATATCACGGGAGAAGGATATAGAAGGGGTCAGGATATTTGATAGCAAGGGCAGGATACACTATTCATCCAGGCCTGAGGAGATAGGGCAGTTTGTTGACAGGGATTCTTTTGCATGTAAGGGCTGCCATACAACCGATGAAAGACCTGCTGAGAGTATCTCGAGGGGTAAGAGGTGGGTTATATACACAGGGGAAGATGGGGAGAGGATACTGACATCCGTCATGCCCATCTTTAATGAGTTTTCATGTTATACGGGAGACTGTCATGTCCACCCCGAAGGACAGAGGGTGCTCGGGATACTCCAGACAGACTACTCGCTCTCCTCTGTTGACAGAGAGATAAATATGCTCATCTTAAAGACCGCCATCTATGCCATCGTCCTGATTATGATAGGCTCCTTCATCCTATACCTTGTCCTCAGGAGGTTTGTGCTCAGGCCTGTCTCCGTCCTCTCAAAGGCGATGAAGAGGGTCAAGTCAGGCGACCTCAACCAGATGGTCGAGATCACTTCGGAGGATGAGATGGGGGTCCTTGGCAATACCTTTAACCTCATGACAGAGGAACTCAGGGAGGCCAGGGAGAAGGCCGAGGACTGGGCCAGTAAGCTTGAGGAGGAGGTGAAGAAGAAGACAGAGGAGTTAAAGAGGTCACAATACAAGCTCATGGAGGCGGAGAAGCTTGCATCACTTGGAAGACTCACCTCTGACATCGCCCACGAGATAAGGAACCCCCTCACAGCCATAGGTGGATTCGCAAGGAGACTCTACAGGATTGTTAATGGTCCAAAGGAGAAGGAGTATGCAGAGATCATGATCGAAGAGGTGAGCAGGCTTGAGAAGATACTGAAGGATGTGCTCACATTCTCAAGGTCTGCAGGATACAATCTTGAGAGGCAGAATATAAAAGAGGTGATTAAAGAGACCGTGAGGGTATATGAACACCTGTGTGTGGAACACAACATAGACATCGAGGTGATGATCAAGGAGGATCTACCGCCGGTGCTGATAGACCGTGATCAGTTGAGACAGGCCATCAGCAACCTCATCACCAATGCAATAGACGCAATGCCTCATGGTGGGGCATTGACAGTGACTGCAGATACCGAGTCACTCCATGGTGTGACATATGTCGTTATAAGGATAACCGACACAGGGGAGGGGATACCTGAGGATAAGCTGTCGGTTATATTTGAGCCCTTCTACTCCACAAAGGAGCCCGGTGTTGGGACAGGGCTGGGCTTACCCATAACGAGGAAGATAATGCAGGAACACGGAGGCTTTATTGATGTGAAGAGCGCGGTGGGTAAGGGCACGACCATGAGCCTCTACTTCCCGTATCAGAGTGTGGAGGAGTCCCTGAAGATGAAGTGCTGGGAATATATGAAGTGTGGCAGGGACGGAAGCTCGGGGATGAGGTGCCCAGCATATCCTGATTTTGGCAGGATATGCTGGGTTGTTGCAGGGACATTCTGTGACGGCAAGGCACAGGGGACATTTGCCCAGAAGTATGAAGACTGCAGAAAATGCGAGTTCTACCAGAAGGTGAGGGAGAAAGAGATATAGAGAATATAGTATAATATTAATTCTATTCGGGGCGTAGCGCAGCCTGGTAGCGCGCCTGCTTTGGGAGCAGGATGTCGGAGGTTCAAATCCTCTCGCCCCGACCAGTTGGACTCTGTGAGGATTGGGGCGAAAATTCCCGCCCCGCCGATGGCAGGGCAGAATAGGCTATCTCAAAATTTGCTTTATATTTCTTATACTTAGGAATTAAATCAATAGATCTATCAGCCCATCTAAAAAGGCATTGACTAATTTGTCCAGATGTTCCACCATTACCATGTGCGTATTGAGCGGTGATAGATGCTCCACACTCACCACACCTTAAAAGTCCAATAAGGGGAAGTCGTGTCTTTTCTCGCTCTTTCTCGGCTTGGCTCTGTCCTTTGAAACTCTTTGGACAGCCTCAAAGGTCTCTCCATTATGGACTATCAAGCCAATATTTATCTCAAGCCTTTCTCTTTTGGCATACTCTGTTAGTTCCAAAGCCGGGCCTCAATAGACATTACCTGTCGGTATACACAGAATTATTCTTTTCTTAAAAGAAACCTCTCAAAAAGAGGCAGGGTAAACCTATATTTACCTCTTATCTTGGTTACAATATCCGTAAGCAGGGCATTTAAAAACTCTCCCTCTTGATTTAGTTTATTGTTAAATTCCCGTCTTACAAAGAGCCATCTTTTTTGAGTGCAGATATTCTCAAATTTCCTTAACAAAACCGTCTTACCCGTTCCCCGAATTCCTGAAAGAACCAGATTTTGCGGAAGGGAAAGGGCAGACTTCAAGGAATTCTCAAACCAGAGGATTTCTTCTTCTCTACCTGCAAGATAAGGTGGCATTATTCCGTTACCAGGACGAAAAGGGTTATCCATCAGCACCTCCTTTGTGTATAATTGTATAGTTAAATTTACTACACCATACTACACTTAAATATCGACCCTGTCAAGATTTTTTGAAAAATAGTTCTTTAGGGGGGAACAGGCGCATAAAGGGTGTTGCGAAAGACAGCTAAAGGCGGGCTGAAACCGCCCGACTGTGACTGCGGGGAGGGTGGGGATAAATATTCATCAAGCAACACACATCCAGCCATAGGTTACTCTATCATGCAGGAAGTCCCCTGCCCGTATATGCCCTGGAAACTCAGCCTCTGTGGTCTCAAAGGGCTGTGTGTTTTCTTCCGGAGACTTTAGCAGGTCTCTGGAGATTCGCAGAACAGTAAACTCCATAGACCTTTTTGTGATTTACCCTGAGGCCCTGCGCTCTGAGTTCAGCCCATATCAGTCTATATCCCCAGGCAGAGTGATTGGAGGCTATACGATTGATCTTCTCAAGCAACTCAGAGTCGTCTCTTGTGCTTTTAGGATAAAAGGAACCTCTGGGTATATCAAACCTTCTGCAGAGGGCCGAGATGGAGATGCTGAACTGAGTATGTGCCTGTTTTATAATCATTTTTATCTCCTCCTTGCTCAGAGATTTTTTTAATGATGTCAGTAAGAGCCTGGATCTCTAATTTTTTCTCTGCAAGGAGTCTTTTGAGTCTGGAGTTTTCCTCCTCAAGGGCCTTGAGGCGTTTTGCCTCTGAATGAAGACATGCCTTTGTATTTCTGCCTCCATCGGTATATGGTGTTAGGGTTGATGCCGTATTTTCTTGCTACAGATGAAACTGAACNTCCTGGCAGATCTGCCTCAGCGATGATCTTGATGATCTGGTCAATAGAGAATTTGTTTGGTCTCATTTCGGTGTTCCTCCTTNGCCTTGGTGTTAATAAAATTCTACATTACAGTTGTCTCATTTTTGGGGAGCACTTCAAAGTTAAAGAACTTTAAAAAACGATCCTTTAAAGACTGAAGTGGATAATTGTGAGACAACAAAAAACTATTTAAAAACATGACAGGAAGGTAATCGTCTTTATGATATAATAAATAAAAATCTCAAAGGAGTTAAAAATGCAGAGTGTAAAATTTAACGAACTCATTGAAACAATAAAATCTCTCTCCTTAGAAGAGAAGGAAGAGATCAAGTTTTTGATTGAACGATACCTTATAGAAGAAAGACGGGAAGAAATATATAAAAACTATAAAGAAAGTTTGAAAGAACTGGAAAAAGGTGAAATAAAGTTCACTGGAAATATTGATAAACTAAAAGAGATGATTGAAGAATGATTGAGATAGGTTTTAGTTCTTCCTTCAAGAGGGCCTTTAAGAAGAGAATTAAAGGGCACAAAGAAATTGAGGAAAAGTTCTGGCAAAAAGTTGAGATATTCATGAAAGATCCTTTTGACAGATCACTCAGGACACATAAGTTATCAGGCAAATTACAAGGCCTTTGGAGTTTCAGCATTGAGCATGACCTGAGAGTGGTATTTTATTTTGCCGAAGAAAATAGAGTTATATTTGTAGATATAGGAAAACATGATGAAGTATATTAACCTAACAACTCACTACAGTGGACGACGATTCCGCCGCCGCTGAGTTAAATGTTAGCTGGAGGATAAATTAGTGAGCTTTAATACGGCAATATTTTATGATATAGAAAATCTGATAGGTGGTTATGGTAAAGCGGATATGTTATCTTGCTTATCCCTAAAGGACATATATGATGAAATAATGAAAAAGGAAATAGGGAAAATTGCTATTCAAAGAGCATATGCTAATTGGAGTGATCCGCGTTTAAATATTCTTAGAGGAGATATTGTAGAGTTAGGCATAGAACCTATACAAATGTTCGGCTTTGGACGTGGCCCACAAAAAAATGCCTCAGATATTCAACTTGCCATTGACGCGATTGATATTGCATTTACTAGAAAAACAATAGAAATTTTCGTAATAGTTTCTGGTGACGGAGGGTTCTCATCATTAGCAAAAAAACTTCATGAATATGGACGTATGGTTATTGGATGTGCTTACAAAAGAACTACTAATCGTGTTTTTGAGGCTGTTTGCGATGATTTTATTTGGCTTGAAGAACCAAAAGATGAATATGAAACAGTTGTAGGATCAAGTGAGTTTACAGATCCCATATTGATCGCGTATTCCCGTAAATTTAAAACTATAACAGCCAATAGGGAACAGATTGTTAATGAAGCAAAAAAGATTTTGGATTTCTTTGTTAAGAATAAAGATGCGTCATACTTATTGAAAAATGCAGGATTAAATATTTCTATTTTTAGCCAGGCTTTATCCTATAGGATTCATAATTTTAATTATCTATCTCTAGGCTTTACTAAGTTTGTTGATTTTATCAGATATGTCGTAAATGATACTGAAGTAAAGTTAGTCTATAATCCGCCAAGTGAATACAGGCTTCTTTTTGTAAATTCCTCATTAAAAGATTTTGAAGATGTCATTCCCATTTCTGAACTCCAAGAAATTCATACAGTGGAAAATTATAAGGCACTATTATCAAAAGGGGCTCCAATTTTCCGATTACCATCTCCCGGCGTTCTTTTTGATATTGCTCGTGACTTAGCAGAAAATAAAATGAAATATCAGGGCGTCATGCTTGGGGATATTATCGAGAGCTTAGGTTCTAAGTATCCTTATGAACAAAACGAAATAAAGGGTAGTATTTTGTCCTTAGTTTCAAGTGGCTGTTTTATACGAGAGCCTGAAGAAGCAAAGTTGTCAGAGCAGAAGTTATCTTTCATTCCTCAATCGTCAGAGCAAGCAGTTAACATGATTAAAGAGGCAATGTATCGTAAGCTTGAAGAATTGCTAGGGGCTGTGAATGAAGAAATATTCAATGAAATTATCAGCTAACAATTGGGTGCAGTGGACTGGCATTCCGCTGTCACTCCATGCCAGCCACTGACCCATGACGTTAGGGGAAAGTAAATATATATGAATATAGAACTTTAAAAAAGAAATTTTGAGTGGAAATTTTATGATTTAAATTATAACTCTTAAATTCTCTGGGCTGTTCATAAGAAATTCGGTTGATCTCTTTTATTAAAAACGGGGTATGGCCTAAACAATGGTAGAAAGTAATCAGCAAATTTCCAAAGGACTTCGTTTAGTTCTACCACCTGAAGCATCAACTAACTGGCTTTTTAATGAATATGCACTCTTCAATATTCTTACCATGCGACATATTGTAATTATGGATAAAGCTGACTTCAGGCGATATGAACGGTTAGCCACAATTTCTGATATTGATTTTTTGAAATATTATCTCCTCACAATTTTAAAACGCATCGGCGTTATTTGTCTGCGTGATTACTCAAAAATTTACCATCAAAAACTGATTGAACAAAATCTTCAATCTATTAATGAAAGTAAAATATTAAACTTAACATCTCAATATGAGGCTGAGATTCTTCAGGGGTATATTAATTATCTTGAATCAGTAGTGTCCGCTAAAAAATTATCATAAGGCTTGAAACCTCTGTCAAAGGTGATAGAATATCACCTGTACAATCAATAATGACAGGAGGTTCAAGC
>MTOQ01000034.1 GCA_002011735.1 Nitrospirae bacterium JdFR-81
TGTTTCCAGTGATGGATCTTGACAGGATGATAGATATCTTTCAGATTTTCTTCCCAAAAAGTCTTAATAAGGGTGGATACTATGTCTCAACCAATGACCGCCTACAGAAACCTCTTTATACTGGAGAGGACAGAGTTGGTAAGCCTCCTCCACTTCTCCCTGACAGGCAGGACAACGATTATCATAAACCGTTCATCCTGTATATCCACATACCGCACGACCAGTCTCATGCCCCTGTTATCAGCCCTGATCGCCACTTCATCGATATGTCCGGTGTGAAGCTCATCACCTACCCTCTTTATAAAACCCCTGTCTCCTGAAAAGAGAGAGGCCAGCACCTCGGGGTCATACTCAGCACCGTGGTTCTCAACAACAAGCCCATCCCTGTCCACAAGGACGACCTGTTTGACCCTGCCCTCATCCACTGCCACCTTTAATTCCTCTGAAAAGAAGGACATCCCGATCCTCTTGAAATTTTTTCGTCTCCAATCTAATATAACAACACCCTTTTTTTCAAGTGTCTTGGGATTTGTTAAGGAGATGCAGGATACCATACTCATTGTAGATGATAACGAGACACTCCTGCAGGCGCTGGAGTTTAATCTGACCCAGGCAGGCTACAGGGTCTTGAAGGCCGTGGATGGCAGGGAGGCCCTTGAGATCGCCCTCCGTGAACACCCCGACATAATAGTTTCAGATGTGGCGATGCCTGAGATGGATGGTGTTGAGTTATGCAGGAAGATAAGGGAGAATGCATCCTTCAAGGATGTCCCCTTTATATTTCTTACGGCCCATGGTGAACCGGAGGAAAGGGTAAGGGGCCTGCGGTCAGGGGCAGATGATTACATCGTGAAGCCATTTGATATAGAGGAGTTGATAGCCCGTGTGGAGGTCATTCACCGGAGGATGAAGAAGGATACATCGAGTAATGGCCTGTCCGGTGACCTGTCGCATGTCCTGCTGCCCGATATACTCCAGATGCTTGAACAATCAAGGAAGAAGGGAAGACTGGTAATCCAGACAGACGACGACAAGGGCTACATCTCTATTGATAACGGGATGCTGCTTGAGGCGGTATTCGGAGAACACAGGGGAGAGGATGCACTTGTAAGGATGTTCATGCTGAAGAACGGAAGATTCTACTATCAGATGGGAGAGGTCGAAGAGGGGTCGATAATGAAGTCCATAGGGTTTACCATGATAGAGGTCGCAAAGCTATGTGACGAGATTGAGATGTTGAAGGAATTCATTCCGGATGATGAGGTGAAACTTGAGATCATAAAGACTCCTCCCTCTACCGATGATGAGACATCCACAATCATAAGGCTCTTGCAGGATTCTCCAAAGAGTATAAACGAGCTTGCAGAGATGTCAGGCCTCTCTGTAACCAGGACATCCATTATAGCGGCAAGACTGAGAAAGGACTCCTTTGTCGAAATAGCGAATGAAAAAGACAGGAGGTGCATGATGGTATCAAAGAAAGACCCCATCAAATTCGCCCTGTGGGGGATGCTCGTGGGCAATATCGAGAGCATGGGTATACTCCCTGCACTTCAGGGTGGAGAGGCGATCGCACAGGCCCTTGAGGGCAACGATGTGCTGGAGAAGCTATCCGAGATCGATGGTGAGAACAATTATGAATTCCAGAGCAAGAACGGCTTCAGGTTTGTAATCTTAAAGGCCTGTCCATTCACCCCGATATATAAAGACATACCACCATGGAGTGAAAAGGCGATGAGACTCGTTGAGGCATACAACAAGAGGTCAGATGGAGGAGGTGCACTCCACCCACTCTGTCTGGTCCATAAGGGTATCAGGAGCGCGATGAAGGCAGGTATCGTCAGCATCGGCTGTAGGAGTGGCTCAACCGGAAAGATGGAGATCGCTGAACACGCACTCGATAAGGTTGGTATATCAAAGGATGAGGCCATCGCCATGCTCGAGGGGAAGGCCTGTCTGTTTGCAATCAAGGAGGGATGAGGTCAGGTTCTATCCATAAAAAATAATAAGGAGGAAGGGATATGGCTATCACCACAGAAGAGCAACTGACACAGGTACTGAAGAGGCTACAGACCGGCACACCTGATATCGAAGGTGCCGCAGTAATAAGTATGGATGGTCTTGTAATGGCCTCTTCCCTGCCTGCAGAGGCAGAGGAAGACAGGGTCTCGGCGATGAGTGCCGCCCTGTATGGCATAGGGACGAGGACTGTCGAGGAACTCCAGAGGGGTGATATTGAACAGCTCTACATCAAGGGGAGCAATGGCTATGTGATAATCACACAGGCAGGCCCTAATGCCGTGCTTGCTGTAATGGCAAACGCAAGGGTGAAGCTCGGCATAGTCTTCCTTGATGTGAAGAGGGCGGTAGAGGAGATAGCCAAGATTGTGTAACAACCGGATATGGAAGTAGAGAAGATAAAGACCGAGATCGAGAGGATAGTAAGGGGTGTAGAAGGCGTAAGGTCTGTCTTTCTCATAACAGATGATGGCCTTTCGGTCGTAAGCACACTTGAGACAGGTGAAGAGGAGATAAAGTCCACAGCGGTGGGGGCAATCCTGTGTTCAGCAGGAGAGAGGGGATCAACGGAGCTCGAACTTGGTGACTTCAATGCCGTTGTGACTATTGCGGAGAGGGGATACTTTGTTATAAGCCGTGTCAAGAAGGAATTCATCCTTATGGTGGTTGCAGGTTCAGAAGTGCCGCTTGGCATCGTCCTCCTCAATATAAGGAGGGCGATCAGGAGGATCAGAGATTATCTATGATCCTCCTCAGGACATCCATACAGAACCCCCTCTCCCTCACATCCCCTTCCATGCAATGAATATGGAGGGGAAGAGGAGAAAGGACCCTGGTGACATCCTTCATGGTGAGAAGGGAGACAGTTGCCTTTCTGTTAATCACAGAGATAAAAGGAGTGCCAAGCATCTTTACCTCTTTCACTATCTGCAGATCCAGGTCTTCAAGTGGCCTTGAGTTGTCAAAGATCAGGATTGACATCCTTGCTGACAGTGCCACTATATCCCTTATGCACTCGAATCTTGCCTGTCCTGGGGTGCCGTAGAAATGGAGTGTCGTCCCGTCAAAATTGAATGTGCCAAAGTCAAAGGCAATGGTTCTACCCTGATGTTCTATATTGACCGCATCAGGTATGATGCTCCTTATGAAGGTGCTTTTACCTGCCTCTGCCTTGCCGAAGATGACTATCTTGACCATCGTGGGCAGAGATTATAAAGTTTTTTGATGGGAAAATCAACATCCGGGTTCGTGTAGAGGATGGCAAGATCCATAGTCATTAGGGTATTTGTCATATTCACACTCTGTATCGCTGTGGCCTTCTCAGTTTTGACCTTTCTGATCATACAGAGAGAAAAGGGCCTCATCATAGAGGAGGCCCTTAAGATGGCAGAGAGGGAGGCGATATCCATAAGTGAGGCATTAAAGGCAAGCATGCTTGAGGGCAAGGCAGACTCCACAATAAACTTCCTGCAGTATCTTGAGGCCCGATCAGGGACCTCTGTCATGATCTACTCACCTGCAGGAGAGAGCCTTTTCAGAGAGGGAGAGAGGATCTCCATTCCTGATGTGGTGATAAGGGACGGAAGGCAATACAGCCACATAGAGAAGGATTCCGTTGTCTTTTACCTCCCGCTGAGGAACGAGCCTGCCTGCAGGAGGTGTCACGATGATAATAAGATCCTGAGGGCTGTCGTGGTGATGAACCTTCCAGTGGAGGGACTGGAAGGGAGCCTGAAGGGGACAGAACTGAGATTGATCCTGTACGGGCTGTTGAGCATAATCATCACAGGGATACTCATATATCTATTTAATCAGAGGCTTATAAAGAGACCCCTTGAACACCTCATAACAGGGATCGAGAGTGTCAGCAAGGGCGATCTCTCCACCACACTCCCTGTCAAGGGCGATGATGAGTTCTCAAAGGTTGCGGCTGCCTTTAACTCCATGATCACGAGGCTCAGGGAGTTCCAAGAGAGGCTTGAGGAGATGGTGAGGCACAGGACCAGGGAGCTACAGGAGTCAAGAGACAATCTCAGGAGTCTCCATGAAGACCTGAAGAGACACAACGAAGAGCTCAGACGCCAGCGTGACTTTATAGAGACCGTGATCAACAGTATAAACAACGGGATCATCGTCACTGATATCGATGGCAGGATCCTGCAGGCAAACCCATATACATGTAAATTCCTTGATAGAGAGAGCCAGGAGCTGAAGGGCAGGAGACTGGGAGAGGTCTTCAATGGACTTCTGGAGTTGAAGGAGAAGGGGGTGGATGAGGGCGAGATAGATGTGGGTGGCAGGAAGGTATATATAGGTTTCAAGGAATACCCGCTCAACTCTCCAGAGGGGACAGCAGGCCATATCATCCTGTTCAAGGATATCACGGAGATCGTTGAATTAAAGAAGGAGCTTGACAGGAAGAAATACTTCTCAACCATAGGAGAGATGGCCTCTTGGATAGCACATGAGGTGAGGAACCCCATATTTGCTATATCTTCTGTAACAAACATCATAATAAAACAGCTCCATGGGACCGAATTTGAAAATTTTGCACGATCCATCCTGAAGGAGGTGGACAGGATCAACCGCCTTGTGGATGACCTCCTCTCCTATGGCAGTCCCCTCAGGCTTTACAAAAAAGAGACAGAGATGAGAAGCTATATTACAGAGCTCTCCTTGATCTCCGATCTGAGGATACGTCTTGAACTCCCTGACAAAGAAGTAAATGCCCATATCGACCGGGAGAGGCTGCTCCAGGTATTCCGTAACCTCCTGAAGAACGCAGCAGAGGCTGACGCTACAGAGGTCGTAATCTCCCTTGTCCAGGAGAACGGGAATATAAGGATCACACTGAGGGACAACGGTAAAGGGATCAAGCAGAAGGATATATCGAAGCTATTCACCCCGTTCTTTACAACAAAGAAGACAGGCACAGGCCTTGGACTGGCTATATGCAAGAAGATCGTGGAGGAACACGGAGGCACCATCTGGGTGGATGCAGAGGGGCACCCTGGCTCAACATTCCACATCTCCGTGCCTGTCAGTTGATGCCCAATCTTTTTGAGGCTTTACCATGAAGCCAGCAATAATGACCCTTGATTTATGTTAAAATTATACTCTCTATGAACCACCTCATCGAGACGATCACAAGTGAGGATGAGTTGATAAGGAATCGATCCATAACCTCCCTCCTTGAAGGCAGGCAGAGGGATGAGCTACTGAGGCTTGCCTTTGAGCTCGAGTCCTTCAGGAAGACCACCACGAACCTCTATCACAGGGTCAGGGCATGCCTCTTCCTCTATGTCATATACAGGTTCTATCTGCAGGATGATCGCGGTGTAAAGAGGTGTGGTGTGATACCGCCTGAGGGCCTTGAGGCATCAAGGCGAGGTAACCACGAGGAGGCGATAGAGGTATACCTCAGGAGGATCAGGGCTGAACATGATCATAACGGTGCGATCTTCAGCGCGATAGGGGAGGCGTACTATGCCATTGCCTTCAAGTATCTCCTTAATCAAGTTAAGTTATCTATAAGTAATTGCAGGGAAAATTTTCACCTCTTCCACATAGAGGGGCTTGATGATTATCCATACTCCGTCAGGCCTGAGTTCATAAGGCCTGATCCATCAACAGGCAATTATCCAGTTGGTTTTGACAGGTCGCCTGTGAGGGTCGATCCCTCACACAGTGGCTGGTCTGACATCTTCTTTCTTGGTATGGACTTCCCAGAGGGGGCAAGGGTTGTAAATATCTCCGTTGACCTGAAGATACACGGGACAGACTCGCCCATCCAGCCTCCATGTGAATGCTACTGCAGGTACATAGATAGGCCTGTCATCAGACTCACCTCCATTGACCTGAAGATATCGACCGAGGTCTCTACAGTGGATGGACTGTTCAGACTCGATAATGATCCCCTCTCCCTGCTCAAGGCAGGTGTCATAGCTTCAGGCATAGTTCCACCCTGTTTCGAGGGCAGGGATATCCCGCTGGAGGCCATTCTAAGGAGGCTCCTTGGCAGAGACGGTGGCATCGAGGTGGTCACAAGGGTCAACAACATCCCGAAGGGCTCGAGGCTCGCCGTGAGCACCACCCTGCTTGCAACGATCATAACGAGGTTGATGCGATTCAGCGGTCAGATAAGGGAGATTGAGGGTGGCCTCTCAGAGGATGAGAGGCGCATCGTTGCATCAAGGGCAATACTTGGTGAGTGGCTTGGGGGCTCTGGCGGAGGATGGCAGGATTCAGGAGGATTGTGGCCCGGGATAAAGGTGATCACTGGAAGGCCTGCAAGGGAGGGAGACCCTGAATGGGGGATAAGCAGGGGGTGCCTCCTTCCTGAACACGATGTGCTTGAAGAAGGTGAACTGCCACATGATATTGAAGAGAGGATCACACACTCCATGGTCCTTGTCCATGGTGGCATGTCATATGATGTTGGGCCAATACTTGAGATGGTGACAGAGAAATACCTGTTGAAATACGAGGATGAATGGAGGGCAAGGCTCAGGGGTATCGAACTATTCGACAGGATCGTAGAGGCACTCAAGACTGGAGACATGAGGGAGCTCGGAAGGCTCACCACCATGGACTGGGAGGAGGCGATACAGGGGGTGATCCCCTGGGTCAACAACGCCTTTACTGACGAGCTGATAAAGACCATGCAGGGGGAGTTCGGGAAGGACTACTGGGGATTCCTCATGCTTGGGGGGATGTCAGGTGGAGGGATGGCCTTTATAGTGAATCCTGAGAAGAACGCGGTATTCAAACAGAGGGTGCTTGAGGTAATGGGCGAACTCAAGGAACGATACAGACATTCCTATCCATTCGTCATAGAGCCTATCGTGTATGACTTCAGGATAAATCATCACGGTATAGTCGCCGGGCTGCTCAGAGGAAGCGAGGCCGTGATGCCAGGGACAGAAGAGCGGGGATGGACGATGGGGTCTATGGAGGCAGAATGCTCTGAGAAGGAGATCGAGGAGGAGTACGGGTTTGATCGTGAATCCCATGAATACATGAGGAGGCTTTATATAGACGGAAAGATAGGGCTTGCAGAGAACAGGCTACCACCAGAGACTGTAATCGAGGATGTCGATTACGATGATATACACCACTTTGAGGATGAGGAAGACAGTCACCATAGCAGGGTTGGTGCCGAGGCGATCAGCAGGAACGAGGTGGCGGTTGTGACATTCGCAGGTGGCCTCGGCAGCAGGTGGTCGCATGGTGCTGGGGTGATAAAACCCCTCAACCCGTTCCTCAGGGTGAAGGACAGATACAGGACGTTCATCGAGGTGCACCTTGCAAAGAGCAGAAGGACGTCTGAACTCTACGGGGTGAACATAGCCCATGTATTCACCACAAGCTATCTCACACACGATGCAATCAGGGAATACCTTGAGAGGTCAGGTTACTTCAACTACCCTGGCAGGGTATACCTCTCACCTGCAAGGAGCATAGGCAGGAGGGTCTATCCTGTGGAGAGGGATATTGTGTCCTATTTCAAGGACAACAGCACGGCCTATATAGAGTGGGTAAGGCAGAAGGGTGAGGGCAGAGACTTTTCAGACAGCACCACGCCCTTGAGGTTCAACCCACCAGGGCACTGGTATGAGATACCGAACCTCATAAAGAATGGCACACTATGCCGTATGTTAAAGGAGAATCCTGATCTTAAATACCTGCTGTGCCACAACATAGACACCCTCGGTGCATACATAGAGCCGTGCATACTCGGTATGCATATAAACGAGCAGAACACCCTCACATTTGAGGTCACACCAAGACGCATCAGTGACAGGGGTGGCGGGCTCGCAAGGGTCAACGGCCATATCCGGCTTGTTGAAGGCCTTGCCCTGCCAGAGGAGCGATATGAATTGATGTTGAGTTATTATAATTCCCTCACTAACTGGATCAGTATAGACAGGCTGCTGGAATATTTTGGTATCGATAGGGATATGTTGATAAGGGCAGAGGATGATCCAGCACTTGGAGAGAGGATAACGGACTCTATAAGGGCTGTGGAGAGGAGGCTGCCTGTGTATGTGACCATAAAAAAGGTCAAACAGGTCCTTGAAGGTGGACAGGAAGGGGTATATCCTGTTGCACAATTTGAGAGACTCTGGGGAGACATGACATCACTCAGGGACCTCAGGGTGGGATATATATCGGTCTCAAGGCACAGGGCCCAGCAGATGAAAGAACCATCACAGCTGTATCAATGGATGATCGATGGCTCGTTTGAATACCTTATGGAAAGGGCATCGTTTCAGTAACACCTCTGGATGACCATCCAGAGGTCCTGATAGGACAGAGGCATGACATTCAAAGACCTTCTGAAGCATAATCTCCGATCCATAATCATCGCCCTCTTCTTCCTATCCATTGTCGCCTCTCTCACCACACCCATCTCTGATAATGACCTCTGGTGGCATCTCGCAACAGGCAGATGGATATGGCAGAACATGACCATCCCATCTGATGACCCATTCGGCATCCCCCTGAACCTTGACGAGACCCCCCTGAGGAAGAACTTCATCCTGAGGCAATACTGGCTATCACAGATAATATTCTATCTCCTGTACAGGATGGGCGGCTTCAAGACGCTGATCATGCTCAGGGCATTGGTGCTTTGTCTGAGCTTTTACCTCATCTATCGCCTCTCGATCAAAAGGGGCGCACAGCCCCTCCTCACAGCCATACTGACATTCCTCTCCTACATGGTGGTTGTGAGGGAGTTCCAGTACATCGGGGTAAAGCCCCAGATATGGACAACACTCTTCAGTGTCACAACCATATACCTGCTTGAAGAGATGAGAGGGGGCAGGCGTCCTGCACTATTCATACTGCCTGCCATGATGCTCTTATGGTCGAATATGCATGGTGGCTTTATATTGGGGGATATAATAATCCTGATCTATACATCCTCCTCCATCATTGAAAAGAAGGTCACAAGGGCCTTCCTCCTCTCTGTAATACTGGCCATCCTCGCAAGCGGTATCAATCCGAATGGATATGTTGCCTTCCTCAGCACCATACTCGGTTTTATAAAGATCGATAGGTTGAGATACCTCTCATCGATAGTGGAGACACAGTCCCTGTTTGCCCACGCATCCTTCCTGGGGATAGTGAGATCACTGCCATTCTTCAGCGGACTCATGACCCTATCACTACTCTCATACCTCATAAACCTCAGAAACCTGAGATCCATTGGCCTCGGGTTTATACTCCTGCACGCCCTCTTCCTCATCATGGCCACAAAGGCCATCAGATACATCATATTCCTCGCCCTATTCTGCACATTGATCATCGCACTGAACGTGAGCCTTTCTCCCCTAATGAACAGGTTTATAAGGAGACGCCGTCTTATCACAGGCCTCAACATGATATCAGGCATCCTGTGTATAGGGCTGGGTCTGAGCCTCCTCAATGATGGACTCCGTTTCTCAGGGCTCAGGACTCCAACACCCTATAACACGGACTACGTCAGGGCAGTCCGGTTTATCAGAGAGAACCCCACACTGAGAGGGAACGTCTTTAATGACTACAACCATGGTGGTTTTCTGATATGGAGCCTTTACCCCAGGATAAAGGTCTTTATGGATGGAAGGGCACTGAATCTCAAAGGCTTTAACCTCTACAGGGCACTGATATACACCCCTGAGGCGAGGATACACAGACACGGTGATGAACCGATATATACCCAATTCTTCTCTTACTATGATATAAATATGGCCATACTCCCTGGCTGTGATGAGGCATCAGGGAGTGTACTGCCCATCGTCCTAACACTGATCAAGGACAGACAATGGGCGCTCATCTATGCAGACAACAATGTGCTCATCTTCCTGAGGGACACACCTGAGACACATCCCCTTGTAGAGAGATACAGACTCCCAGAGAGGCACGCCTATGTGAATATCATAGCAACCGCATATGCCTCCAGAAAGAGGCTGTATCGGCATACCCTGCCAAACTGGATGTTCTCCCTTGCCGTGGCATATGAGGGGATGGGCAACAGGGAGGTGGCCCTTTACTGGCTGAACAGGTATCTCAAGGCAAGGCCCTCTGACCAAAGGGCATTAGAGATGCATAAGAGGATCAGGGATTCAAAATAAGCTATGCCCTTTAGCTTGAATAAAACGATCCCTTGTTAGTAAGGTATATAACTGAGTATTTAAAGGACAAAGGGGGCAGAGATGGATAAGGGAAAGAAGGTTGCCCTTGTAAGGGGTGATAACAGAAAGGAGAATATAAAGAAGGCCTTATCCCTGATAAGGGAGGACATAGAACCCATTAAGGAGGCAAGGAATATACTCATAAAGCCAAATCTTGTTGCCCTAAAGCCTGACTTTGCAAATACCCATGTAGAGGCCATAGAGGCGGTAATTGAGTTTATCAGGGAGATTGTGCCAGAGACACCCATCACCGTTGGTGAATCATCTGCAACAGCATTCTACAATGGACTGCCAACAACAAAGGTCTTCGAGGATTATGATTATTACAGGCTCCCCAGAAAATACGAGAGGGTCACCCTCACGGACTTTGACAATGATACAGAGTACATCTATAGCCCGATCCTCTCTATCGTTGGTGATACACGACTGAGGATCACCAAGAGGGCCGAAGAGTTTGACTACAAGATATCGCTCTCCATACCCAAGACACACAACTTTGCCATGGCCACATTCGGCATAAAGAATATGGCAGGGCTTGTGATGAGACAGGATATGGCGATGATACACGGTATGAAGGGAGGGGTCGAGGTTGATGCGCCAAAGACCCTGCTTGACAGACTCCCCCCTGGGACGGTCTCAAAGGCAAGGAGGACACTCCCCAACTGGCTCATAAACTTCCTCTTCAGACAGTACAGGGGTTACAGAAAGAGTGTGAAGATGATCCATCACAATATAGTCGAGTTTGCAAAGAGGCTGTGGCCACAGCTTGTGGTGCTCGATGGCTTTGTATGTATGGAGGGAGATGGCCCCATTGATGGCAGTCCTGTAGAGATGAGGTGTGCCATCGCCTCTGCAGATCCCGTAAAGGCAGACGGTGTTGCAGCAAGACTCATTGGGATAGAGCCAGAAGACATAGGATACCTGTATTATCTCCACAGAGAAGGTATGGGTGACTATTCCCTTGATGGACTTGTGGGTGATGACCTTGACGGCCTCAGGAGGAATTTCAAAAAGCACGGCACATTTGATATCCAGTCGCAGTGGAGAGAGTGATGGAGCGTGTACCCGAGCCTGAGTTGATGGACGACCCAGAACATGTGATCGCCTATCATAGGGCAGACTTCTCAGAACCCCACAATGCATTTGTCAACCACTTTGTGAAAAGATTCCCAGGCTTTACAAATGGAGAGGTCCTTGACCTTGGATGCGGGACATGCGACGTGGTGATACGTCTTGCAAGGGCACTGCCAGGCATAAGGATAACAGGCATAGACGGTTCTCATGCGATGCTCGATATCGCAAGGGCCGAGATAGAGAGACACGGCCTATCAGAGAGGATCACGGTGAAGAGGGTCACCCTGCCATATGAGGGGCCTGTGAGTGAGAGGTTTGATGCGATAATATCCAATAGCCTGCTTCATCACCTGAGGGATCCCCATGTATTATGGAAGACCATAAGGATATTTGCCAAGGATGGCGCCCCTGTGTTTATCGTTGACCTCATGAGGCCAGAAGACAGGTTGCAGGCAGAGGAACTGGTGAGACTCTATGCAGCAGATGAATCACCCATCCTCCAGAGGGACTTCTATAACTCCCTCATGGCATCCTATACCGTTGAGGAGATAGAGGCGCAGCTCATGGATGAGGGGATGGGGTATATGAACATAGATACCATCAGTGATAGACACGTAGCGATATGGGGGAGGTTCAGACAATGAATGGACACGAGGCCTTCCTTGATGTCGCCATCAGGGCTGCAAGGTCGGCAGGGCGGTTTATAGTTGAGAACATGGGCAGGATCTCGACAGCGGATGTCGATATAAAACAGGCATCTGATTTTGTCACATACGTTGACAGGGAGTCAGAGAGGATGATAATAGAGGCCATAAGACAGGAGTTCCCAGGGCACACCATACTTGCCGAGGAATCACTAAGGGAGAAGGGCGAATACCTCTGGATCATAGATCCCCTTGACGGGACAACAAACTATATACACGGCTATCCGATGTTCGCTGTCTCCATCGCCCTGAAACACGATAACAGGATAGAGGTAGGGGTTGTCTTTGATCCACTGCGGGACGAGCTATTCACCGCAATAAGCGGTAAGGGCGCTTATCTGAATGGGAGGCCCATAGGTGTATCAGGGATCAATGACATAGGGGGCAGTCTCCTTACAACAGGCTTTCCCTTCCGCAAGAAGGAGATGATCGACCTCTATCTCAGGCTCTTCAGAAGACTGTTTAACAGGGTCAGTGATATAAGACGTGCTGGCTCCGCTGCCCTTGATCTTGCACACCTTGCATGTGGAAGGTGTGATGGGTTCTTTGAACTCGGATTGAGTCCATGGGATGTGGCAGCTGGGGGTCTATTGATAAAGGAGGCGGGCGGGATAGTCACTGATTTTGGTGGCGGTGACGGATATATCGATACAGGAAACATCGTTGCATCATCCCCTGCCATTCACGGAGAGATTTTAAAAGAGGTCAGGGAGGTCTTCAGAGGGGTTATTGATAGGTGATTGTGTTAAAATAGACCATGATCGATACACTTACAGATACTGAGACATCTCTTGAAAGATTTATCTCACTCCCTATCAGAGGTCGCCCTCAGGTGTAGTTGTGCATGAGCATCGTCATCGCAAGATCACTCACAAAATACTATAACTCCCTCAAGGCAGTGGATAATATAAGCTTCGAGATCAACGAGGGGGAGTGTTTCGGCTTCCTCGGCCCCAATGGTGCAGGAAAGACCACTGCCATGAGCATCATCTACTGCTTTATGCCTCCGACATCAGGCACGGTGAGTGTCTTCGGTATGGATGTTACCGAGAGGCCATCAGAGATAAAGTCAAGGATAGGGGTCATGCCACAGGACGACAATCTCGATGTAGAGCTGTCCGTATTTGAGAACCTGATTGTATATGCAAGGTATTTTGATATACCAAAGAAGAGGGCCTCTCAGGTTGCGTGGAGGCTCCTTGAATTCGTCGAACTAAAGGACAAGGCAGGGGTGAATATAAGGAACCTCTCAGGGGGGATGAAGAGAAAGCTCATCCTTGCAAGGTCGCTGTTGAATGATCCGGAACTATTGATACTGGATGAACCGACAACAGGGCTTGACCCACACAGCAGACACTCCGTATGGGATAAACTGAATTACCTGAAGTCAATGAATACCACCATCATACTCACGACACACTATATGGAAGAGGCCGAGAGGCTCTGTGACAGGGTCGCTATAATGAATTCAGGAAAGATCGTAGCCATTGATACCCCGGCACGGCTTATGGATACACATAAGGCCGGTAATCTTGAAGAGGTCTATCTGAGACTCACAGGGAGGAGACTTGCAGATTAAGAGGGCATTCAGGGTCTGGCAGAGGAACTTCACGGTCTATTCAAAACGGTATAAATCGAGTATGGTCCTCAACTTCTTCGAGCCACTCCTCTATCTGATCGCCCTTGGCTTTGGTCTCGGGGCCTTTGTAAAGGAGATAAATGGTGTGCCATACATAAAGTTCATCGCCCCTGGCATCATCGCATCCTCATCCATGTTTGCAGCAACCTTTGAGAGCACCTATGGCACATATATAAGGATGACCTATCAGAAGACATTTGATGCCATACTGGCAACACCCATAAATGTGGATGACCTCGTTACAGGAGAACTCCTGTGGAGTGCAACAAAGGGGACATTCTATGGCCTCTGTATCATGGCCGTCATGTCAATATTCGGTTTTATAGACTCCCTGTTTATAATCGTTGCCATCCCCCTGATCTTCATAGGTGCCGTTATATTTGCAGAGATCGGTGTCATCACATCTGCGACCGTGCCAGGCATAGACTCATTCAACTATTTCTACACCCTGTTCATGACCCCCATGTTCCTCTTCTCTGGGATATTCTTCCCGCTTGATACACTCCATCCAATAGTAACAAAGATCGCCTTCTTCACTCCCCTCTATCACCTTGTGAATATCTCCCGATCCTTTGCCTCTGGTGAGCTCTACAGCGCAAGGTGGGATATACTCTGGCTCCTTGCGGTCGTTATCCTCCTCACACCCTACCCCTTCAGGTTCATGAGAAAGAAGATAGTGAAGTAGACATATACCAAACACACCATAAAAGTTTACAGAAACTTTACAGAGATTAACACCACATTTACACAAAAATCTGTTATCTATTTAAAAGGATTCTGATCCATAAGCCAGAATCAGAGATGAGCCTTCTTCTTGGAGAGAGGATCTGCACACACCACCGTCCCCTGATATTATGTGGTCTTATAGTCCATACACAACCAGCCAGGAGAGAGGATGTAAGAAGAAGGCTTGATGAGATGGGTGTAGAGGTCAGGGAAGTCATCGGAGACCATCAGCTCATGGTCGTTGTTCATTCAGATGTCGCCAGACGAGAGGAGGATGTACGCAGTGAGATAATGAATATAAAAGGGGTTACAGATGTCATCATGGCATATCATTATTTCGGAGGGATAGACTGATCAGAATCCAACAGGAAGGGAGGGGATAGATGAGTATTTAAGGTCCTCATGAAATCTCTGGAGATTCTCTTAAAATGAAAGGAGGTAGGGAGAAAGATGAAGAAGTTACTATACCTGCTCATCATAACTGTTCTTGTGATGGCAGGTACAGAGGCAGTAGCAGTTACGAAGATCAATATTCCCCAGAAACTGTCAAAGGCGAGCCAGGAGTGTATTGGATGTCATGCAGACAGCACGGTAAATATCTATCAGCAGTGGGGTTACAGCAAACACTACAGGGCCAATGTAGGTTGTTTTGAGTGCCATGAGGCACAGAAGGGCGATCCAGATGCATTTGAGCATCAGGGATACCTCATATCCATTATTGTCTCTCCGAAGGACTGCGGGAAGTGTCATGCAAGGGAGGTCGATGAATTTGAGAACTCCCATCACTCAAAGGCAGGCCGTATCATGGGCTCACTTGATAATGTCCTGGCCGAGGTGGTTGAGGGTAACAGGGGAATGAAGACAGAGGGTTTCCCCATGGGCATCTCTGCAGCTGCGGTCAATGGATGCTGGCAGTGTCATGGTTCTGTTGTAAGGGTGCTTAAGGATGGAAGGCTTGATCCAGCAACCTGGCCCAATACAGGGATGGGCAGGGTAAATCCGGATGGTTCTGAAGGGAGCTGTACTGCATGTCACCAGAGGCATGAATTCTCTGTTGCACAGGCAAGACAGCCTGAGAATTGTGGGAAGTGCCATATGGGACCTGATCACCCGCAGATAGAGATCTATAAGGAGTCGAAGCATGGTATTAACTACTATGCCAACAAGGACAAGATGAATCTTGAATCAGCCAAATGGGTGGTTGGGGAGGATTATTTTGCCGCTCCTACCTGTGCAACCTGTCATATGTCTGCCACAAAGGACATGCCTGTTACACACAATGTGGGGCTGAGGATCAAATGGAATAACAGGCCACCCTTGCTCAAGCTTGCGCACGAGACGGACAAGAGGTGGAACCTCCCATCTGCAAAGATTACAGGCGATCAGAGAAGGGCGAACATGGAGAAGGTCTGTGCCGCCTGTCACAATGAGGACTTCTATAAGGCCTTCTTCAAGCAGTATGAGGCCCAGTTACAGCTATACAATGAAAAGTGGGCAAAGCCAGGGCTGAAACTCTATAAAAAGGCAACGGAGGTGCTCAAGGCAGTAAAGGGGAAGGAGTATGCCAAGTTTGCCCAGAAGATAGATTACACATGGTTTGAGCTCTGGCACCACGAGGGCAGGAGGGTCCGTCACGGTGCCTCGATGATGGCCCCTGACTATACCCAGTGGCATGGAAACTATGACCTCGCAAAGAACTGGTACAGCGAGTACATACCAGAGATCAGAGAGATTATAGAGATGGGCAAACATAGTGGTAAGGGAAAGGCAGAGAGGCTTGCTAAGGAACTGGAAGAGATGCTCGAAGAGATAATAAACAGCGATAACCACAAGTGGTCTATCGGCAAGGAGGACCCTGCCTCAAAGGCAGAACGCGAGCGCAGAAGAAGAGAGTTTCTGAAGAGATACCAGCAGAAGGTGGATATGTAGTGTTGTAAGTATATACTGCTCAGGGGTGAAGGGGTCCCCCCTTCACCCCTTTTTTATATCCCTGTACACGAACATCGTGAAGTCATAGGGTATCCGGTCGTGTCTGAGGGAGACAAACGGTGAGAGGTTCTTAACCGCAAAGGTGAACATATCCTCGGGATAGAGGTAGTTGAGTTCAAAATCCTTTTTCGGGTTGTGGGCAGAGAGGGCATTTAATGCAAGGCCGATATTACATTGCTTGAACAGCCTCCTTAAGATGTTCTTTATCGACTCCTCAATACCCATCACCTTCAGGTTGAATACACCACAGAGGAATATATAGTCAAACCTCTCATCAAGTTCCTCTGTCTCGATATCAAAGACCCTGAACCTGCACTCAGGAAACCTCCTACGAGCAAACTCTATCAGATCCCTGTTTATATCAAGGCCCGTGTACTGGACATTAATGCCTGTCTCCCTGAGAAACTGGTAGAGGTCTCCCTTCCCGCATCCATAATCAAGAATGCTCCTGCCGTTAATATCGCCTATCTCAAGAAGGGCCCTGTAACGGGTTATCTGCCCCTGAGGGGTCCACCTGAGTGACTGAGGGCTATCGCCATGCATCCTGAGCAATGTGGAATAGTATGATAGGACATATTCCTTTGATAGCTCGTCCATCCTAAAAAACTGACTTACAACGTTTACCTAATATTCAGGAAAACCAGTATTTAAAAAAATCTCTTGCTACAGACAGAACCCCACAGCCTTTTCCTCTGCCATTTTGGCATCTCCCTTATTATACAACCACAATTTATCCCCCACTATCCCTGGATATCTGCTGCCCTATAAAGCCTCCTCCTCCACTTCCCTGGGACTTCCTGATCTCTTAAGCCCTCTGTGAGCACCGCACCAACAAAGGGAACCCCATCCCTCCTTTAATCTTTCTATTATCTTCTTGTCTCATCGATGAGTCCTCTGTAAAAGGGCGTCTCTATCCAGCAAGATAATCCCTTCCATTGCTATATCAAGGAAAAGGGGGTTATGATTTCTGAAGTTAGAGACCGCCTCCTCAGGGGTAAGCAAGAGTATATCAAAAGGCCCAGCAGGAAGGCATCGTCTTATCCGCATTATCTCGTTCCCTCTTCTGTGCAGTTTTGGATTGATGCCCCTGGCTACAACGAGAATATCGAGATCAGAATAAGGTGTTGCTTCTCCCCTTACCCTTGAACCAAAGGCTATCATTCCCCTGATATCAAAGGGAAGATGGCACCCCTCAAGTGTCTCTTCAATCTCACGGAGGATATCCATTGTCTGTCTTACCCTGCATTTAGTATATTCTCACACCACCCTGAAATCAATTGAGCAGGCAAGGCTACCCCGGACTTACTCAATCCTTACAATTGCGTCCTCAGGAATAGAATCGATCAGTTCATCAACGGCCTGTCTGAGTAATGCCTCTGACCTTGATTCGGCCGTGATCATCACCAGGTATTCAGAATCACCAGCCACAGGGTATGAGCCAAAGACCACCCCCTTATTGTTCGAAACAACCCTGTTCAGTGCACCTGTAATATCTGATTCACGAATCCTCAGGAACACCTTCTGGAGATAGAATGGTCTTGTCCTTATCTGCTCTTTTATAACCTGAAACCTCTCCCTTAAGTGCTGGGGTATGCCAGGGAATATAAAGATGTTCCTGAATCTGACAAATGGAAAACTGTCGTCCTTTAAGCAGATAACCTGGGAACCATCAGGCACCCTGGCCATCTTTAATACCGCCTCATTGATATCCCCCCTGTATCTTCTCGTAAGGAAGCCCCTTATCTCAGGGCTTATCACGAGTCCCACCCCGAAGCCCCTTGCTATCCCCTCCATGGTCACATCATCGTGTGTTGGTCCAACACCGCCTGTGGTAAAGACATAATTATATGAGTCTGAGAATACACGGGCCTCTCTCCCTATGGCATCAGGATCATCAGGTATGACGGATATCTTCTTGAGCTCCACACCGAGTGAACGCAACTCAGTGGCAAGATAGTGGGAGTTGACATCCTTCACCTTCCCTGAGAGTATCTCATTCCCGATGATTATTATCCCTGCTGTCCTTGTCTCCCTCTCCATCACTCAGAAGACCCTTACGATCTCATCCCTCTCAAACAACGGCAGATCCACAACCCTCCCTCCCCTCCTCAGTCTTATACCATGCTCCCTGGAGACCACCTCGCCTATCCTTGATGCACTGATACCCCCTGTCTCCAGGGCCTCTATCACCCTGTCTGTGTCCTCCCTGCGGACAGTTATAAGGAGTGCACCTGAGGCAATGAGACCCAGGGGATCGATCCCGTAGTGTTCACACAGAATCCTACACTCCTCAAGCACAGGTATCCTGTCTTCATCTATAATGAGCCCTACATCCGCAGCCCTTGCAATCTCATACAGGCCTGTTGCAAGCCCTCCCTCTGTGGGGTCATGCATGCAGTGCACCTCACCGTTGTCCATCGCTATCTGCGCATCCCTGAGGACGCTTATCCCTGGATGCTCAATAAAACCCCTGCACTTCTGGACAAGATCCCTACCGAACCGCTCCTCAAGCTCCTCTGCCTTCTCCCTTGCAAGGATGGATGTCCCCTCAATGGCTATGCCCTTTGTCAGGATTATATCATCGCCAACCCTTGCACCACCCGTCCTTATCAACAGATCCTTCTCAACCTCTCCAAGCATCGTGCCTATGAGTAGCGGCCTGTCAAGGCCTGGTGTGATCTCTGTATGACCTCCACACAGTGAGACACCGAGCCTCTCACAGGCAGAGGAGAGTTGTTGAAATATCCTCTCTACAAGCTCAGGCGTTGTAGAGCCCTCAGGGAGCAGGATGGTCGCAAGAAACCACAGCGGCCTTCCACCCATTGTTGCTATATCATTGGCGTTGATGTTGATTGCATATGTCCCGATATCATCTGCCACAAATGTGATCGGGTCGGTCTTTGCAATAAGATATCTCCCTCCCATATCAATAGCGGTCGCATCCTCGCCGATTGCAGGGCCAACAATCACCCTGCTGTCCGAAGATGCATACCTCCCTATCATCCTCTCAAGCATCTCTGCAGGTAACTTCCCTGATGGTATCGACATGATCACATTCCCCTGAAAGGTTTATGGACTTTACTATTACGTTATCAAAACAGACAGATTATTATCTATATCCGTCCGGGACCAGCCTCAATAACACTTGACAAGAATGTTTCTTATCTGGTATTCTTTTTTTAATAAAAATTAATTTTAAAATGTTATGGCCATTCAGTTACCAAAAGGGATCAAGAGGACACCACAGAGGCTGGCGATACTACGGTATCTTGAAGGGAACAGGGATCACCCCTCTGCAGAAGAGATATACAGGGATATAAAGAGGGACTTCCCAACGATGTCATTCGCCACTGTCTATAACACGCTCGAGGCCCTGAGGGCACATGGCCAGGTCATCCAGCTCAGCATCGATCCAAAGAGGAGACGATATGACCCTGACACCACGATGCACCACCACCTCATCTGCAGAAGGTGCAGCAGGATAGTGGACATCCATATAGATTTTGATATATCATTGCCCGAGGAGTTTAATAAAGGATACAGCCTTATAGGCAGTCATATAGAGTTTTATGGGATATGCCCTGAATGCAAGGAGGATAGAGATGAAGACAACAAGGTCTGAAGATGGCTCAGGCTACTATATCATAAACCCCCTCCAGCCCAACATCGAGATAACCTGCCCAATGTGCGGGTTTGACATAGATCTCTGGACTGACGAGAATGTCACAGAATGTGAGCTCTGTGGATACAGGCCGTTCAATCACGAACGGATGATAAACTGATCACCGGTTGTCCAGAAGCCTTTTTAACACATATGGCAGGATACCACCGTTCCTGAAATACTCAACCTCTGTCCACGTATCAAGCCTTGCTACCACGGTGAACCTCTTCTGTCTGTCTCCGCTGTTAACAACCACCTCAAGCTCCTTATTGGGTGCCATATCGTCAAGTCCATATATGGAAAACTCCTCATCCCCCCTGAGCCCGAGACTATCTACACCTTCGCCATCCCTGAAGCAGAGTGGCAACACCCCCATACCAACAAGGTTGCTCCTGTGGATCCTCTCAAAGGACTCAGCGATCACCGCCTTCACACCAAGGAGATATGTGCCCTTTGCCGCCCAGTCCCTTGATGAGCCTGCCCCGTACTCCTTACCGGCAAGTATTATGAGTGGAACACCCTCTGCCCTATACCTCATGGCTGCATCATATATGAACATCTCCTCTCCTTCAGGGAACTTTATCGTATAGCCACCCTCCTTTGGGCTGACGAGTCTGTTCCTGAGCCTCAGGTTTGCAAATGTCCCCCTCATCATGACCTCGTGATTACCCCTCCTTGAGCCATATGTATTGAACTCCTCCACCCTCACACCCTTTTCGATCAGGTATCTGCCTGCTGGATAGTCAGGCGGGATGGCACCAGCAGGCGATATATGGTCGGTGGTCACAGAATCACCCAGCACAGCGAGCACCCTTGCCCTCACGATGTCATGACCTGCCTCACCCATCAGGAAGGAGTCGAAGAACGGAGGATTCTTTATATAGGTGGATGTCTCATCCCATTCAAATGTCTTGCCTGACGATGCAGACAGTGACCGCCAGTGGTCATCCCCATTGAGGATGTCACTGTATGCCCCTGAGAACATATCAGGTGTCAGCATCCTGCTAACCTCGTGTATCTCCTCTCTTGATGGCCATATCTCCCTCAGATACACAGGCCTGCCATCACTACCGGTGCCAAGTGGCTCATGTGTCAGGTCGATATCTATCCGCCCTGCGATGGCGTATGCAACAACGAGCATTGGTGAGGCAAGATAATTCGCCCTGACAGAGGGGTGTATCCTTGCCTCAAAATTCCTGTTACCAGATAGCACGGCAGATACAATGAGGTTGTCCCTCTTTATGGCATCCTCTATCTCGGGCAATAGGCCACCGCTGTTGCCTATGCATGTGGTGCAACCAAAGCCAACCACATGGAAGTTGAGTCGCTCAAGATACTCAAGCAGACCAGACGCCCTGAGATACTCATACACAACCCTTGAGCCTGGTGCAAGGGATGTCTTCACATGGGGTCTCACCTTGAGTCCCCTCTCAACCGCCTTCTTTGCCACAAGGCCAGCACCGATCATCACGGAGGGGTTCGATGTATTTGTGCACGATGTTATGGCAGCTATCACGATCGATCCATCAGCCATCTCCCTGGATTCCACAGGCCTTGTCTTTGTATCTGTGCCCTTCTTTGTCCTTACATACTCATGAAATCGATCTCTAACCTCTTTTAAGGGGATCCTGTCCTGTGGCCTTGATGGACCAGCGATACAGGGTGTGACGGTGGAGAGGTCGAATTCGATCACCTCGTTGTATTCCGGTGCATAATCGCCATCCTGATAGAAGATGCCCTGCTCCTTGGTATAGGCCTCTATCAGATCAGCCACATCCCCTCTTGCCGTCAACCTCATGTAATTGATCGTCTCTTCGTCAACAGGGAAGAAACCAACGGTTGCACCATACTCTGGCGCCATGTTTGATATGGTTGCCCTCTCAGGGATCGAGAGGGCCTTTATGGCAGGCCCGAAGAACTCAACAAACCTTCCAACAACACCATGTCTCCTGAGCAACTCTGTAATGGTGAGCACTATATCCGTGGTCGTCACCCCTTCCACAGGCTCTCCGATAAGCCTCACACCCACAACCTCTGGAACCGTCATATAATAGGGCTGACCAAGCATAACGGCCTCGGCCTCTATGCCCCCAACACCCCAGCCCAGGATGCCAAGACCGTTAATCATCGTTGTATGGGAGTCTGTGCCAACAAGCGTCTCTGGAAAGACCAGCCTCTCGCCATTAACCTCCCTTGTCACAACAACACTTGAGATATACTCAAGGTTCACCTGGTGTATGATGCCCGAACCTGGAGGAAAGATCCTCACGTTCTTGAAGGAGTTCTTTGCCCATTTCAAAAGGGCATACCTCTCCCTGTTCCGTGAAAACTCAAGCATTATGTTCTTCTGATGCGAATCAACACTACCTGAGTAATCGACCTGTATGGAGTGGTCGATCACCAGATCCACAGGCACAAGGGGGTTTATTATCTCAGGGTCTCTGCCCAGCCTGAGCACCGCATCCCTCATGGACGCAAGATCAACAATACACGGGACACCTGTAAAGTCCTGCAGTATCACCCTGGTTGGATGGAAGGCTATCTCCCCTTTGTCTCCAGACCTGTAGTCTGCCAGCCTCTTGATGTCCCCCTCTGTTATGACCCTCCCATCCATGTTTCTCAGGAGGTTCTCAAGCAACACCCTGATGCTGAATGGGAGGCGATGGATGCCGGCAATACCGAGCCCCTCAAGCCTCCTCAGGCTGAAGATGGTGTAAGGCCCTCCCTTAAAATCAAACCTCTCCTTTATCTCATATAACATTTTTATAATTATTTCAAGGAGTTATAGAATAAACTTAATATTTTACTTCATGTTTCAGGGGATCCTCTATCCCTGCCTCCCTGAAACCCTTCTCCCTGAGAAGACAGCTGTCACACCTGCCACACGGGACATAGCCGTGATGTGTGACGGCTGACGTGTAGGATAGTGCACCACGCTCCTGTGGATCATAACAACTCCACGTGTCAGAGAAATCCACTCCAAGTTCATATCCCTTCCTGATGATCTCGGCCTTGCTCATGTTAATCAGTGGGGCATGGATCCTGAACCTCATCCTGCCCTCCACAGATGCCTTCATCGCCAGATTCGCCATCTCCTCATACGCCCTGAGAAACTCGGGTCTGCAATCAGGATAACCACTGTAGTCAATGGCATTTGCACCAATGAATATATCCCCAGAACCGATGGTCTCAGCCCATGCAAGTGCAAGGGACAGAAATATCACATTCCTTGCAGGCACATATGTAACGGGTATCTCCCTCAGCCTCTGGACGTCACGATCCTTTGGCACCTCGATATCTGAGGTAAGGGCCGATCTCGCTATGGAGGAAAGATCGATCTCTATTATGACATGCTCAACCACCTTAAACCTCTCTGCGTTTCTCCTCGCCACTTCAAGCTCCACCCTCTGCCTTTGATGATAGTCAAGACTCATGGCATACACATCATATCCCTCATGCCTTGCAATGGCGAGGGTCGTCGTGGAATCAATGCCTCCGCTCAGAAGCACCACCGCCCTCTTCATCACATCACCTCAATATATATCGTCTTCCGTGCCTTTAATCCTGTCAGGGCCTGAACTGAAGAGCCTGAAACCATCCTCTGTCCTCTCATATATAAACGGCATACCCCAGGGGTCCTTTTCATCGGTTATGAGGTCAAGGCTCTCCGGATACCTCCCATGTGTTACCCTGTAGATATCTATCTTGTTCTTCAGCTGTTCTATCTTTGAGACGGCCCTGTTCTTTTTAAACGCCTTGAATACATCGATCTGCCCGAAGAACGTGAAGAAGAGGATAAATATTATAGCAACAAAGACCAGGCCGATTACTATATTCCTCCTTGATGGTGCCTCAACAACCTGCACCTCTTCCCTCTGGGGCCTTCTAACTGGCGCGATGATCCCTTTCTCATTAAGGGAGATCAGGGCCTTTGATGTCTCAAGGTCACCAAGGGGGCTTATATTTATTATCATGCTCGCATCACTCTCACCATCAACAAGATTAAGCACCGCCGCCTCCACATCATCGATCTCGTCCTTTTCAGGGACCCTCTCCTGTTTAAAGACCGTGTCAAGGCTCAGCCTGCCCTCCACCACAGACCATTCGTCAACACTCTTGAGACTGTCCATCAGGAGGTGCTGTGTGTCTATTGTGACCGGTAGCTCTGAAGGGGCCTTCTCCTGGGGTATAAACTCATACCTGCCCTCATTCCATGTGAGCACAAGGGACAGTGTATCAGTAATCTGGTGCTGGATCGTCTCTATGAGTATCTCCTTAGGGACCAGCCCCTTTTTATACAGGATATTTGCGAGACGGGCATTCTCCTGCTTCTGTATCTCGAGTGCTGACTGAAGTGCCTCAGGGGTCAGGAGACCCTTCTTCACGAGTATCCTGCCAAGCTTCTCCTCCTCCACCCTGTTCTCTGATTCAAGGCCTGTTATGTTACCATTCACAATGGTCACCTTTATGCGATTGTCCTTGCCCTCGATCAACAACACACCTGTCTTCTTCTGAAAGTATATGAGCTGGAGGATATCGGCAAGTCCAAACTCCTGCAGGAATCCCTCTAACGCCATCTCCTCGGAACCTTTCTGAATACATTAAAAAGGGTTATTGTATAGAGGAGTATAAGACCTGATAGCGAGACCCATCTGAACACCCTGGCCGCATCACTCATTGCAACAGAGGGGATGAAATATGTCCATATAAAGGCGACGATTAATAGAAAGACAAAGAAGAACATTATGAGAAAGCCCTGGATTGTCCATCCATAAAACAGATGACCGCTACCTGGCAGGATGAGACTCAACAACTTGACCATCTGTATCCTGTCCTCCCTGTAACGGTGTATCTGCACGGTCCTTGCTATCCTCTCCTTGACCCTGAGGCTGGTGATATCGGTGAGTGCACTGTAGCAGAGGTGACACATATCACCACGGGCGAGCTTCCTCTCACAATGGCCACACTGTACGGCCCCACACATGACACACCTGTAGGCGAATACCTGGGCCTTCCGTTCATACACATTAAAGGCGATTAGGATGAGTACAAGTATCAGATAAGAGATCTTCTTATTTGTGAATGAGAGCATCTTGCCCAGGTGTCCCTCTGACGATGTGCTCCTGAACGCCAGTGACCACAGCTCACCAACACTCAGTATCTCATCCACGACAAAGCTATTCACCGTGGTCCCCCTAAGCCCTGTGAAGAGGCGGACCTTCTCAGGGCTGATGGAGAGCGCCATATTGTAGAACTCCTCACCCTTCTTGAAGTCAAAGAACTCCCTGTACATCTGGCTGAGATTATAGTATGTTGAGGCCAACTTTGATGTCTGGAGTGCCTTTGTATAGTATTTAAGTGCCATCTCGTTATCATTCAGGCCCACATAACAGTTTGCGATATTATTGTAGAGCTTTGCATCAGCAGTCCTCCCATACTTACCAAGGAGGGATTGATACACCTCGATCGCCTTCCTGTAATGCCCCTTCCTCTTGAGGTCAAGGGCATATGTGAAGGCCGTTTCGTAATCGTCTCCGCCCTTCAACAGATAGACCGTATCGCCTGTGTAAAGGCCACTGTTGATATTGATTATATTCCTGAGCCTGACATTTGCAGAGGCATTGAAGAAGGACGAAAGGAATGGGGCCAGCTGTATCATAACCGCTACGACTATGAAGATTGCGTAAACAAGGTATCTCTCGTCCTTCTTCAGATACAGCCAGAACGGCAATAGCGAGGCGAGTATACCGAATATCGGACCAAGGAAGACAAAGACCACGGGAGGGATGAGCAGATACAGCCTCCTCCTGTCCTCATGTATATCATGTATGTACAGGTTAAACCTTGAGGCCACCAGTATGATGACCAGGATGATTATAGAGATATACAGGGACAGATAAAGGGCGATGAGGAAATTGCCCGATGTCCTGAAAGACCACCAGAAGTTATTCCTAATCGCCCTCCACGCATCCCTTATGTACCCGATGCTCTGTGTAAGCCCCTCTGTTGTAAAGGAGAAGCTCGTCCTTGCAAGGTATATATAGGACTGCGGGAGGTCAGGTGAGAGGCTTGCTGCAGCCTTGAAGTATGCTATGGCCTCCTCTGTCCTGCCATTCTCCAGTGCAACAAGGCCCTTTGATATGAGGGTTATGGACTGTGGCTCAAGGTTACGGAGGCCCTTCTCCTTCCTGAAATCAGAGAATGCCTTGATGTCGACGATATTCGTGGGCTTATCCTCACCAAACAGATCCCCTGCAGACACCATACCCACAATAAAAAAGAGGACCAGCACCAGCAGGGTCTTGTTCCTTCTGTGTATGCTCATCGACTCCTCTGTCCGATCTTCGGCTCCCTTCCTTCCAGCAGCCTCTTTATATTCTCCTTATGCCTTAATACTACCAAAAAAGCAGCGATTATACCAAAATAAATTTTAAATGCTGTGTGATCAAAAAGTAAAATAGAGACAGGCAGAAATAGAGAGGCACATATGGCAGCAAGTGATGAGTATCTTGTAACAACAGCCACGGTCAGCCAGACCACGATAACACCAAGTGCAGGTATGGGGGTGTATACGGCGATTACACCAAGGCTCGTTGCCACGCCCTTACCGCCTTTGAACGAGAGGAAGACTGAATATATATGACCCAGGATCGCCATAAGACCCACCAGGCCCTCCCATAGTGTGGCCTCGCTATATATACCGTCTCCCTGTATACGGGCAAGGATTACCCTGCAGAGCAGCACAGGCAGTGCACCCTTGAGCGCATCACCAAGGAGGGTGGCAAGTGCAGGGAGCCTGCCTGTCGTCCTCAGGACATTCGTTGCCCCGATGTTCCTGCTCCCTGTCTGCCTTATATCGACCCCCTTTGCCCTGCTGATAAGGAGGCCGAAGGGGATCGAACCCATTATATATGCAAAGGGTATAAGCGCATATAAAAGGAGATACAGCATCATATCTTTCTCCAGAACAATACAAAATACCTCATTCCAGAGACAACACCTATAACCATCGCTATTAACAGCAGAATGATACCTGGATTATAGAGGTCTATACCTATAGAGCTCCTGTCAACAAGCAAGAGGAGGATGGATGATACCTGGGCAACGGTCTTGATCTTCCCACCTGACTCAGCAGGGATCATGATATTCCTTGAGAGTGCTACGATCCTCAGGCCTGTGACAAGAAACTCCCTGAGGATGATTATGATGGCGATCCACGCAGGCACCATGCCCATGTCCACAAGCATGATAAGGGCCGAGATAACCAGGAGTTTGTCAGCAAGGGGATCAAGCAATATGCCAAGCTTCGTTATCTGCTTCTGCCTCCTTGCAAGGTAACCGTCAAGGAGGTCCGTGGCAGAAGCAATGGCAAAGACAAGCGCACCTGGTAGTGGGTCAGATGTTGCGATCAGGATAAAGACAGGTATCAGGAGTATCCTGCTGAGGGTGATTATGGTGGGTATGTTAAACAAGTGACTCACCAGATACAGAATCCCACAGGCCAGAGGACTTTAATATAAGATCTATCAACTCCCTGACCGCTCCCTTACCCCCCTCCTTTGTGGATATAAAATGTGCATGTGCCTTTGCCTCATCATCGGCATCTGCAGGCACAGCAGCAAGCCCTGCCCTCTTGAGTATCTCTATATCAACAACATCATCACCCATAAAGGCAACCTCCTCGTCCCTCAGGTTATACCTCCTGAGCAGATCCTCATAAACCTTGGATTTCTTGAATATGCCCTGATAGACATCTGTAACCCCCATCTCCTTTGCCCTCCGTGCCACAACATCAGAGACCCTCCCTGTGATAATGGCGACCCTTATCCCTGCCCTTATAAGCATCCTGACACCATGGCCATCCCTCACATAAAACCTCTTCAGTTCGTTGCCCTCATTATCAAGGATGATGCCACCATCTGTCAGGACGCCGTCTACATCGAGTATAAGGAGCTTTATATTCCTGGCAATGGCCTCGAGTTCTCTACCTGTGTTCCCCATCAAACCTCACTTCCAGGATACTCTTCAGAGGGGGCAATTCAAACCGTTCCATAAACCATCACAAGGAGACGCATCACACTATCCCCCTCTTCAGTATATCATGTAGATGGATGATGCCTGAGACCCTTCCCGTCTCATCAGGCACTATAAGGGATGTTATTGAATAACTCTCCATTATGGAGACTGCCTTTGCAGCAAGCTCATCTCCTGAGACCATCTTGGGGTTCCTTGTCATGACCTCCTCTGCCTTCATCTCAAAGAACCCCTTCCCCCACCTCTGTATACCCCTCCTCAGATCACCATCGGTGATGATCCCGACTATCTTCCTGTCCGCATCAGCCACTATGGTGACCCCGAGCCTCTTTGAGGATATCTCCATAACGGCATCTGTCATGGGTGTGTGGGGATGGACTATCGGCACCTCATCACCTGTATGCATCAGGTCTTTGACCCTTATGAGCAGTCTCTTGCCGAGACTGCCTCCTGGATGAAACAGTGCAAAATCCTCCTCCCTCAAACCCCTCTTTTTCAGGAGTGCCACGGCTATTGCATCTCCCATCGCAAGGGCAGCTGCAGTGGATGCCGTTGGCACGATGCCCATAGGACATGCCTCCTCCTCCACAGAGATATCAAGACCCACATCTGATGACCTTGCGAGTATCGAGTCGGGGTTGCCCGTCATGGATATCAGCTTCACATTGAAACGCTTCAGGAACGGTATCAGACTCACGAGTTCGTCTGTCTCACCACTGTTAGAGATTGCAATCATCACATCATCAGGCGTGACCATACCGAGGTCACCATGCCCTGCCTCTGCCGGATGCATGAAGAAGGCAGGCGTGCCTGTTGATGCAAGCGTTGCAGCAACCTTCTTGGCTATAATGCCTGACTTGCCCATGCCTGTGACCACAACCCTCCCCTTGCTGTTGAATATTATCTCAACGGCCTCAAGAAACCTCCTGTCAACCCTCTGTTTCAGGGCAGAGATGGCACGGGCCTCGATATCAAACACCCTCTTTGCTATCTCGATGAGATCATCCATCCTTATACAGAACCCCTTTATTTTAACAACTCATCTATGGCCCTAACAGTGGCCATCATCTCCTTCATCTCACTCAGCCTTATCATATTCGGCCCATCACAGAGGGCCTTTTCAGGCTCGGGATGAACCTCCATAAATAACCCATCAACCCCGCAGGCAACAGCAGCCCTCGCCATATACGGTGCATACTCACTCTGTCCACCTGACGAAACACCCATGCCACCAGGCAGCTGCAGGCTATGGGTCACATCAAATATCACAGGGTAACCAAAGGAACGCATTATGGGGAAGGCCCTGAAGTCAACAACAAGGTTATTATAACCAAACACCGTGCCCCTCTCTGTAATCATAAGGCCCTGATTACCTGTTGATGTAAACTTGTCTATTATATTCTTCACATCCCATGGTGCCAGAAACTGTCCCTTCTTTATATTTACAGGCCTTCCTGTCCTGGATGCTGCAACAACCAGATCTGTCTGCCTGCAGAGAAATGCGGGTATCTGTATTGAGTCGAGCACCTCTGAGGCAATCCCGACCTCTTCAACAGAATGGACATCCGAGATCACTGGCATACCAAACTCCCTCCTTACCCGCTCGAGTATCCTTAAACCCTCCTTTATCCCTGGCCCTCTGTAGGAGTGGATGGATGTCCTGTTTGCCTTATCATACGAGCTCTTAAACACAATGGGCATGGCCAGCTCCTCTGAATACTCCTTCAGCCTCTCAGCAACATAAAGCGTGGATGCCTCATCCTCTATAACACATGGGCCTGCTATAAAGACGAGGGGGTTCCCCCCACCTATGGTCACATTCCCTATCCTGACCTCCCTTGTCACCGCCATATAACCTTCCCAAAAAAGGCCAATAGCCTTAAATACTCTGGACTTATATTATCCTGAATCCTGAGGGTATTATTCAATATGCTGACCTTTATCTCCTCCTCAAGGATCAAAAAATCCCTCCCCCTCTTATCCTTGTTCCCCTTTGTTTTAACGACAATTAATTTGCCAGATTAGAGGCCACTGTGGGTTCCTATTTGTGCGAAAAATATTGTTGTGCGTTTAAGGGAGCCGTTCTGCATGAAGTGTAATCTCATCTTCTTTACCAGGCGTGTATATCTTTTCAATTTTGTTCGAGACCTTCTGCAGCCACTGAAAGAGCCTTTCAGCCTGTTCGTCATGGTATTCAATACAAAGCTCTGTATTCCTGGAGAGCTCTTCCCTGATAGACCTCCCACAGATCAGCAGCAAAGACATCCATTGTGAGCCTGCCTTCAAGGATGTCTTTATGAGGAACGGCTATAGTGTGAAATGATTTCATAATATTTATTTATATTTCCCTCAGAATCTTCTGTATTTCAGGTTTCAAATCTGGCAATTCTTTACTGATTATATCCCAAACGATGTCATAATCGACAACAAAATAGCCATGGATCAAACGATTCCTAAGAGATATAATTTGGGGCCAGGGGATTGGTTGATATTTCTGTTGAATCTCTCTTCAGGAATCTGGTTGGCAGCCTCTCCTATAATTTCAAGATTTCTAACTACAGCATCCTTTGTTTTTGCATCCTGAATAAATTCTTCATAAGAGAGTCCAGAAATATAACTTTCAATCTTTTCTATGCACTCTAATATATCTATCAGAAACAGTCTCAAGTCTCTCTTAGACATAACTCAAGTCCTCTTTTATACTCTCCCATAGCTGGGACTTTTGCTTTATTGCTTTTACTGTAAGCAGATCAACCCTTACACCCAGAACTTCCTCAAGGTTATTCCACAATTCAAAAAACTTAAGCCCAATAGGCCGTTCTAATTCAACAAGAATATCAACATCGCTTAATTTGTTTTGCTTCCCCCTTGCATAAGAGCCGAATACGCCAAGAATGACTACACCGTATTTCTCTCTTATTTCCTGTTTATGCTTTGACAATATGTGTTTTATGTCTTCTAAGGTTCTCATTTTCTTAAAATCTATTTTGACATATCTCAATTTGATTTTTCTTTTTGTCTCAAATTCTCAATTCTTCCACCCTGCCAGTAAACATATCAAAGAAAAATACCCTGTCAAACCGTGAAGTATATCTGAAAGCTAAAGTGTCATCTGTTAATCTTGATGTTGAGGAGAGGGTTCCTAGCGCTACTATAAGAAGCCAAAGAACCTGAAAATCATTTCTATAATTAGAAACTCTGGCATTCTTTCCGTCGATTATTTGCTGAATTCGCTCTGGAGAACAATCAGGAATAAAATCAGCATATGGGTTATCCCAATCGTTTTCATCAAGCCCTTCTATGCGATAAATATGAATCGCCGCAATTTCCTCTGGCAAACCATGAGATTCATCAAGTTTTACTTCTCCTCCAACTACTGGAATGTTATTAGCAACAACAGTTATCAATCTATTAGAAATATCGTTAACATCTCTTCTGTCTATCTCAGTGCCTGACCAAAAATAGATACACGAAGTGGCGGATGCCCTCCGCTCGCATACATTCCTCTAGCTCTTTCAACAATTCTCTCTTTAAGACTTTCTTGAGCCTGTAAGGCTGAAGATCTTGCCCCATGTTCACGATAAAATCTTGTTATCTCTATACCAATCAAGCCATTTTGTGTCTCTACTACTATATCTGGCTCTCTTCTGGGGCAACCGGCTCTTATGTTTCCTTCTGGAAAATCAGAATAATGTCTTCTGAAAGAACTCACTATAGCTCGATTAAGTCGTTCGTGCTCTGGATTTTCACATGACATTTCCGTCTCTCCTTATTCACTTTCAATCAGAGAAATATCTTAGATAACTTTATATCAAAGATGCCTTTTTGACAAAAACCTCCTTTTAAATAAAACTTTTGCCTCTTCAATAGATTCTTCTGCCTCCTTAAGCCTGTATTCAATAAGGGCACGAAGCTCTTTTTTCATACAGTAATTCCTTCTTTATAAACATTTTTAATAAAAACAGATTCTTTTATATTTCCATATCTTAGCGAATCTTTACTTAATACGATAGGCACAACTACAACATCTTCAAAGAATCCTGCTTCCCATGCACATTCACTAATATATTTTTCTATTTCACGATCCAGATACTCAACAACTATCAAAACATCAAGGTCAGATACTTTTGTAGCCGTACCTCGCGCCCTTGATCCAAAGACTCTTATCTCATAAACTTTTACTTTTCTGGAAATAAGTTCCTTGAACCTTTTAATTATTTTCAAATCCTTTTCGTCCATTTTTACTTATTTTTAATGATTTAAATGATTTCTGAATAATTATATCAAATTTTTAGTATCAGCGCTTTTCTAACTTTTTATAATTAGTTACTAACACTACTGTCCGCTTAAAATAGAGAGTGTTGTAAGTCAGGTTCTCTCGCCTTGGAAATATTGTAGTGTCTACAAGAAAGCAAGTCAATAAGACTGATT
>MTOQ01000028.1 GCA_002011735.1 Nitrospirae bacterium JdFR-81
CTCATCCAGAACATAATCTGATACCAAAAGCCGCATTCTCTTCTCTACCACCCTGCCAATGGCACGCTTGGCCTCTAAATGGTTTTTATCCTTCTCAAGAAAATAAGCCACTATTGCACTGGTATCAAAGAATACCATCAAGACCCTTCTCTTACCTCATGCCTTGGCATTCCGTAGAGGTAATGATCATGATTTATGGAGAGGTCATCGACATCACTTTTACAGAACCCCGCTGCTTTAAGCAGCGGATCGTTCTCCCAGTCGATCTTCTTCTCTTCCCTTCCAAGATACTCCTCAGAGGCCTCCCTGATGATGGCAGCAACTGATCTGCCTTCCCTCTCTGCCTGTATTTTCAAACGGTTGTATAGATCTTCAGGAAAATACACCTGTGTTCGTTTCTCTGCAACCGCCATATTTAACCTCCCATTATTAGACATGCTGTATATTATATACATTATAATGTATTCTCCTTTAAACTCTCAATTTACCTTAGTAGATCTGCTATCCTTCTGTCATTTCTCAGTTCATCGGCATATTCCTTGAGTCCTTTCTTCTCATAATAATCGACCGCTGCCCTCAGGGCCTGTGAAACCACCCTATTTTTAACATCAACATACCTTCTCCTTCTCAGCGCAAGCCTCGCAGAATCAAAAAACTCTCCTGCCTTCTCATTATTATCCATCATCAGGTATGTCTCACCTATTAGAAGATCTACAGGATATGAACCATTCATCCTTTTAAATATCATATAATATCTTATTGCCTCTTCATATCGGCCACTCCTTCTGAGGGCATTGGCAAAATATATCTGACCAAAATCTATATCCGGATTCATGGCATATCCATTCTTGAAGAAGGGCTCAGCCTTCTCTGGATTCGCTGTCTTTGTAATCTCGATACCAAGCTCTATCAGTGTATAACAGTAGTTTCTATTCTTAACACATAGCATTTTTGCCATGTCAAGGGCCTCTCCAAGTCTGTCAATCCCCTGATATGCAAAGGCAAGGTACACATCTATAGGCTTACTATCAGGATATTTAGTCTTTACCCCATTCAGAAACGGTATAAGTTTGTCATACTGCCCGGTCTTCAGGTAATAATCAGCCGCGCTCAGTATTGACCAGAGCTCGGGCATATTATTCAGGAGGGAAGGATCCTTCAGTATATCCACTGACACGTCTCCCATCCATCTATGGTAAGATCTGAGATAACCACCATGCACAGAATATGCCACAACCGCATCCCTTACTTGATAATCCATCCTGAAAAGCGAAGCAAAAAGCATCTTTATAGATGTGGCCCTGTCAACAGGATAATCAACGGGCATTGGTGGATAGAAGTCCACATCTATGCTGAGTATCGCTGGCTCATTTATCTCTGGGGGGTGCTCGATGCCACAGATATTCACCGGGATATCATAAAAACTTCCCCTCGCACAGCCCTTTATAAGCGAGAATGTCCTGACTGAATCTTCCGGAAAGCTATAGGTTCTCAGCAATCTCTTAACGCCATCAAGTGGATCTGGTGTGGAGAATTTGGCAAAGGGGATTATCCAGTATAATTCCCGTATAATGCCCAACCTGGCTGCTGCGTAAATAAAATTTCCCACATTGTATAGGCTTCTATCTCCAAGTGAGTCTGCCCTCTTAATCGATTCCCAATCTTTTTTATTATAAAGCTCTGCCAATTTATCGATCTTTTCATCAGGTATCCACCGTATATCATCATGTGTATCGATGTTGATGAGTATCGCATCCTTTATGCCCATCTGCATCCAGTGGAGGAGTGCATCAGAGTGCTTCTCAAACACACTAACACGTCTTATAGAATCTATTCCAAGGACAGGATATCTTTCCTTTGTAAGCGTGCAGGAATTAAGTATAAGAGGTATTATAAGGAGAAACAACGATCTCTTCATCATCTCATTTAATTTACTTAAACAAACTTACAGGGCCTTGCTAAAACTCTATTCCTCACACTCTCTATGAGCCCTCAAGGAACTACCTCTGGGGGTTCTATCCTCTCTTTTAATTCAAGCATACCTGATTATATTAAGTAGCAAATTAACAATAAAAAAACTTGCACTTTCACAAGTGCAAGTTTTTTTAAAGAAAAGACTCTCTTTTTTGTTTGTGTTTTTAAATCACTTTCAGAAATTTTATGAGTTAATATCCTCCATGATCTCCTTTGTTACAAGTGTTCCATGTGGCCCCCGCCCCACCGCTACCAGTATAACAAGCCGGCCCTGGCGGTGTAGAGTTATCCCACGCGTTGCCATTCATGAACCCAGCATTGTTCTTACCCAGAGGCCCTGTAGAACTATGAGCACCGTAATTCCATCCAGCGCCTGCGTGACAGTTAGTACAACCAATGGGCTGTTTACTACCTACCTGGGCTTTGCCTAAAACGGTTGAACCATCAGGGTTACCGCAACGGTCGGGTCTGAAAGTACTGTAATGAGCAATACCACTTAGCCCGTTATTAGTAGGCACATAATCACCCGTTCCTACACCATAGACATCAGAGGCATGACAATTTATACAGAATGTCTGCTCAGTATATGGTGGGTTTACTGTTGCATTAGCATTTGTAGGGGTTCCATATGCACGCCCACTTGTTGCACCAGTGATTGATGTGTCAACCCCTCTCAGCATATACTGGTAGGCTGAACCGTGGGGACCACGAGGCCCTACATTGATTGAGCCTGCTTGGTTCATCCCATGACAGTCTGAACACTGAGCAACGCTGTCCTTTGTCCACCCATTCACAAAGAGGTCACCAGCTGTATCAGCCTGTAATATTGTTGAATTTGGGGTTACAGCACTGCCAATCGGATGTTTACCGCTTGTGCCTGAAAGCTCCACGGTCATATCCGTAGTGGCAGCGCCTCCAGAACCATGACAGCCGTTGGTAACACAGGTGTCATACTCGGTTGTCCCCCGCAGGATCTTCTGGCCTGTTGAGCCATGGGCGTTGTAGTCAGGATCAAGGGTTCCACCTCCAGCACCTGCATTTCCATGGCAGTCAAGGCAGGTTGCATTGGCACTATGATTATAAGTATTTGTCCATGCAAGGTTGATGTTTGGTGGTGCGGTGTTGTCACCTGAGTCGGTAAATGGCCTGGTTGCGTTAGCACCGAGCCTTGAAGCACCATCTGCATCATGACAGCTCAGACAGAACGTCTCAAAACCTGAAAGGTTTGTGGATGGATCAATGGTATAGTATGTACCCGTATCAGCATCTTTAAGCTCTGTGATAGGATCAGTGGTTGCTGAACCTGGGTGACTCCTTTCATTTGGCAGGTCACCGTGGCATGCCTGACATGACAGCTGGTCAATGTTTGCCCATGCAGTTGCTATATGATGCGATGTGAGGCCAAAATCGGCTGAGACATCGCGCCTTGAGCTGCCCTGCTGCTGGGCGTGACAGGATGTGCAGTCACCACCACCTTCTACTGTTCCATTCACATGAAGGGTGACATCTATAAATCCATTGTTGGTCCCATTCACATGACTGTGACAGGTGTTACAGTTGCTATCCGCAGGATGACCACCACCAGGTGGATAACCATGGCACTTTGAGCAGTCGGCGCTGCTCCCAACAAGATAATTTGTATCATTCCACGTTGGATCTGTTCCAGAGCCCCAGCCATTCTTAAAGTATGTCTCATCATGGCAGTAGACATTTGAGCATGTGCCTGTGTTGTAGTCATAGCTTGGACTTGCATTTGCCTGTCCGTCATCACCACCATCTGCGATGTTGCCAAATGTCAGTTCTGCCTGAAGCAGGGTGGTGTCGTTTGTGCCGTCATATAGATGACCTGCATCCATTGGATTTGTTGGGACAGTGTGGCATTCAGAACACTGGATTGGAGAGCTGTAATTGTCTGTTGCCTGCAGGTGTGCCTGGTGTGCGCCTACCTCAGGATCTGTGGCCGCTGTATCACCATTTGTATCAACAGGTGGTGCGTTGTTCCCATTTGCCTGGGTGCCATGGCACTGGTAGCAGGTGGGGTTTCCGGTAGAGGTTCCCCAGACCGGTGAGGAAGCACCATGGCAACCTGTATTACTACAACTACCAAGGCCCGAGCCATCCTCGATGTCCTGGAGAGGCTGGCCAGAACCATCTACATCGGTTTCACCGGCATCAGGTGAGTAGCTACCACCACGAATTGTGACAAAGTCGATCACACCGTCCCTGTGGGATAGACCCTGTGGATAGGTATCTGCAGGTGTGCCATTGTCCACATGACACTCTGTGCAGGCAAGGCCAAGCTGGGTTACATGGACATTATGCGAACCTATCACCTGACCACCACCAAGCTGGCCTGTGCCACGCTGTCTGGTGGAGCCCTCAGCAGGTGGCTGACCATGACAGTCCGTGCAGTAGAGGATGTCATAAATTGGACCGGCAGGAGTGATTACATTCACCTGATTGGAGTCTCCGCTCTCGCATGCGTTCACATTATCATAAGCCCTTACAGTATATGTATATGATGTATTGGGTCGTACGGTTGTATCTGAGTAGGTCATCGTCCCTGCGGTGCAGGAAAGGTTTGGATCGCTGTCGCTTGATATCTGCTGACCATCCCTGTATACCCTGTAGAAACTATTTACTGAACAGTTGCCCCCTGTCCACTGGAGATCAACCTGACTTGATGTTATATTCGTGGCCTGTAGATCAGACGGCGCGGTGGCCTGACATGACTGAGGTGTAGCGGATGCAGTTGCTCCTACTGACTCATTTCCAACGGCATCAGTTGCACAGACCCTGTAGTAATAGGTTGTCCCATTGGTCAGGCCTGTATGTGTATATGATGTTCCTGTGCCTTGGTATATCTGTGTGCCTGCGTTACAGTTCGCCGGTGTGCCGGCGGTGTCGTAAACCACTCTATATGTGTTGGTTGAGGCGAGTCCACTCTCTCCATCAGATGCTGCAGTCCATGAAAGACTTACCTGTGCATTACCAGGTGTGGCCGTGAGTGTGCCGTCTGTTGGTGCAGTAGAATCTACGGTTCTATTAATGGGTGTGGCTGTGCCTGTGCCACCACTTGACGTGGCCCTCATGTTGATTGTAAGGGAACCTGAAAGTCCTGTCGGGTTGGCCGTGCATGTCCATGTGGGACTTGTACCACTGAGAGAACCTGCATTCCATGTGGAACCATCGGTTGTGTATTCACATGATGTAACATCTGATTCGTTATCAGTAAATTGAGTAGTTATCGTTGGAGATGACGATGTATAGCTATTTGCGTCAGGTGATACGGTGACGGTACCGGGGGTTGGTGGTGTGGTGTCGGTAACTTCTGCCCATTGAATGTAAATCTCTGCAATCTGTGCTACTTCGGTATTATCAACCGTTCCATCCTCCCCCACAATTCGTATATTAAATGTTGATAATGGAGAAGAGTTGTATAAGCTTGTAATATCCATTTCTATTATCTCATAATTACAGCCATTTGCGGTGGTACCTGATGAAGTGATGATAGAGGCAGGTGTAAATGAGAGTTTGGTACCGGTCACCACATTATCATCATCTGCTGCATAATTGTAAACATCAATAGACTGGAAGTTACTAAACATCTGTTTGCCACGACATGTACCATCCCCTTTCTCATCCGAACCGATAATTCTGATCTTAAATGGGATCGAAAGGGTCTTGCCTGTAGCAACTCCTGTCTCTATCCTGAGCCAGTTATATTGTGTGCCTCTGTCTTTAATCTTCAACTTTGCAGCAGCACCGCTGGTCATCAGATCGCAATCATTGGTATTTGTACCATTATCAGAGTCATCAATACCCCCATTGGTTGAGTCAGCATCTGTTGATGAACCAGGATTCGCCGATTTATAGGAAATAGCATTCAAAATGTTATAGCCATCCGACGCAAACCCATAGGTTGAACAATTTGTTGCAGCATATAGTTCCTCCGCGCTTAATCCCCACAACAGCATCAAGGCGAAGATGACCACCAGTGACACCTTCCATATATAAAGCCCTTTCATATACCCCATAGCCTCTTTCACCTTTATTTTATCATCCCTTATCATGATCCCTTAATCCCCCCTCACTTCCATGCCGGCGATGTGCCAAAGTGGCAGCGGATATTCGAACAGGTGAAGTCTGCCTCATAAGCAGGGGCTGCTCCGGCATCGAATGCCTCACCAGCAGGACTGATGTGGTCCGCTGTATCCATGTGGTTCGCAGTGTTACTCATATCGTGGCATGTGCCACAGACATTATGTGTTGTGCCATCCCAGCTTGTCTGGGTCGGGTCTGTATTCCAGCCAGATGGGTTGTATGACTGTCTGATGTTATCATAGTGCACCTGATGTGCACCGGTTGCAGGTGGGTAGCCATGACAGGAATCACATGAGCCACCCTGCTGGGCGATAACCTGTCCATCGATATGGAGTGATGCGTCTGTAAATCCATCATCTGTGCTATTAACATGGGTATGACAGTTGTGACATGTGGTCTGTGTAGTATGGCCTCCACCAGGTGGATAACCGTGACAGTTGTCACAGTCATTCACCGTGCCATCCATTATCGGCGTATTCCAGTCAGGTGTCTCAAACTCTATCTGTGCGGCTGTCGACCAGCCATTCTTGAAATTCCTTCCATCATGACAGTATGTATTTGCGCAGGTTCCGCCAGGTGAACCTGAATAGGATGGTGTTGCACCATTGGTTGTGGCAAGTGTGCCATTAAGAGGCACCTCTGCAGGAAGCGATGAGTCTATGTGTCCTGCCGCCTTCACCTTATCAACATAGGTTGCACCTGATGGCACCGTATGACATTCACTGCATGCAATACCACTGCTTCTGTAACCATGTGTGTTGTTCAGATGTGCCACATGGGCACCAACCTGTGGGTCAGTGTTCGCAGTGTCGCCGTTTGTATCCCTCCCGTCAGATGCACTGGCTGCCATGCCATGACAGAGTGAGCAGTCACCTGTGGTTCCACCTGTTGACCAATCGGGGGAGGCAGAGCCATGACAGTTAATGTTTGAGCATGTCCCGCTACTATAGTTTCCTCCATCAGTACCTGTACCACCAACAGAGGAGTCAACAGCGACATTCTTGGCTTTGTTGACGTGCCTTGTATAATCAGTAATAGTGGTATTATTGCTTGCTGTCGTAGTATGACAATAGTTACATGTATATGCAAAACCCGATGTATCTGTATGCACTGAGTGTGATGATGTAAGCGCTGTGCCTGCGCCACCGGTTGAACCACCTGCGCCGCCATGACAGAATACACAATCAGCAGTGCCTGTGCCCCATGTCCTGTTTGCATAGCTCAGGGTAGACTGTCCATCACTATGACAGTAGACATTTGAACATGTGCCATAGCCCTGCCCAGGTGAATGATCACCAGGGCTTGAGGTTGAACCGTTATATGAACCACCATAGGTGGTATCTATGCTTACATCGATGGTTGCATTTGCATGGCTTGTTGTGCCAGAGCCTGCACCGCTGTGGCAGGTCGAGCATGCTTTGTTATAGGTTGATGGATCTACATGCTTTGTGTGTGAACCACTATCCATCAGGCTGGCATCACCCTGACTGCCATCCGCCTTGTGACATGAACCGCACTGGACAGAGGATGCATTTGCCCAGTCAGGTGTTCCATAGGATGTGGGAGAGCCTGTCCCGTTTGCTCCCTGGACATTACTGTGACAGTAAACATTGGAGCAGTCCTGGGTGGCTGTGCTCGGGCCTGTAACATCTCCCTGATATGTGTATCCATTGCTCAGGGCCGTGCCGTCATAAACAGGTGTTGAACCATTTGCTGTGGCATATCCGCTGAATGCTATCGTGATCTTCTGGTCTACACTGGGCATCCCGTTGTTATTGTGGCATATATCACAATTTGTAAATCCCTGTGTCTCTACATGGGTATTATGGGCACCCTCTGTGTGTCCTGTTGTAGGATAGCTCGGATCCTGGACACCCACAAGGTCATTATACACAAGTGGTGCACCTGTCGAACCAGAGCCACCATGACAATTCGTGCATCCACCTGTCGGCTTTAGGCCATCAGGGTGTGAGTGACAATCTGTACACATCTGACTCGCGTTATCTTGATTATGGTTTGGTTGAGGCTCGGTACCATCGTTCTGCCAGTGATTCGTCTGAGTATGACAGACCTGGCATATCCCTGTATAATCATCCTGTATGAAACCACTCTTATTGGCAACTGTATCAAAGTTCGTGATAAATCTCACGGTCTTTGAATTCACAACATCCTTGATGAGTTTACCATATGCTATAGCAAAGGTGCTGCCTGCTGTAGCGCTAATAGACCCGTCAACTGTAATGGTATCAGCAGTGTTACCTTTTATCCTGAACATATTCCACCATTGACTCGTGTCAGGTATCAATACCATGTCCTTCCACTGATCTCTCGTCCAACCCGCACCTGCCTCGGTGAGCTGGCTCTGTCCTGCCTGTGGCTGATCTACCTGTATAGATGTAGATGTACCTGTATAAAGATATGAAGTGTTCCCGTACCTTCTTATCTGTCTCTGATAATGAGGGTTATGACAATCTATACACTGATAGTTCCATGTCCCATATGAATAGTCCTGCATTGCATATGCAGAATGGGTCTTCATCTGAGGGGCAGTGATTCCATCATGGCATGTATTGCACAAACGATTGAGTGGGGTATCATCGGTTGTCGGATCATTATAACCATTGTTATACCATGCTTTTGAATCGCCATACACAAAGTGGCAATCATCACACTGGTAATTAATATTTTGGTTATGTGGAGGATCAAGGGCATATGCGCCTGTAACCCACAGAGCCATTGTTATAAAGATACACACTAATGTCTTTGTTATTCCCTTCATATCAATAACCTATATATCCAGTACTTACTCTCGTCTCTGAATCTATCAGGAACGCATTAAACTCATTAATGGATGTCCCATCCAGGGCAAATATCTTCACCTTCCCGTCCTTTGAACCTATCACTATCTCGGATACACCGTCCCCATTCACATCTCCTATATCCATATCCTTTATGTCCTTTGCGCTGAGGATGGTGGTGGTCTGTCCACCTTCAAGAACTTTTACTTTGTCTTTGGTGGAAAGAAGGATATCGGCCAATCCATCACTGTTTATATCCTCAACCACAACAGCCTCTACCTTCTCCTTGTGGAGATTTATCTCCTGGGAAAGGGTTGCCGTCCAGTTACCCATCCCCTGTGAGGTGTCTATATCCCATATCTTTATGATCGTGTCCTTCTTCTTCCTGACTGATGTGACAAGCTCCACGCTCCCATCGCCATCTATGTCACCTGAATCTGCAACCATCTTCTTTACTCCCTTGATAGTAATGTCGATGCCTGTCTCCACGATGCTTCCATCCTCGTAGGCAAAGACCTTCAATCCTGAAGAGCCATTATTACCCATGACCATGATCTCTCCTATGCCATTACCATCAAGGTCTGAACCCTGGACCTTAACGCCTTTGTATGTGCCAAAGGCGGTAAAGCCTGCTATCTCGACACCCTGTGATGTAAGGATTATAACCTCTGATGATTCCTTTATCGAACCTGCTATGATGTCTCCTATTCCGTCTCCGTCCACATCAGAGACTGCCGTATCTACACCCTTGTTCATCCCCTGGGGTGCTATCTCGTTCAGGATATTACCGTCTGCATCAAGGATCCTTATGGTAATCGGCGAACCCTTATAATCCTTTAATGTCGCAACTATCCTCTCGGTGCCCACTCCTCCACCTCCGCCGCCACCACCGCCGGCGCTGTCGATTACTTCAAGGCTGATGTTTATGGTTGCTGGAGAGCCTGCTACTGGAGAGTCTGTAGTGATCACTATGCTTCCTGTGTAGGTGCCCGCAGCAAGGCCATCAGGATTCACATCAACGACCATCTGGGTATATGAATTACCTGAGGCAGTGGATGGTGAGAACGATATCCATGCATCCGCTGTTGTCGCTGTCCATGTGGTTGTGCCAAATATATCGTTGCTCAATTCAACAGTGACTGTTTGTGATGGAGGAAGGGCCTCACCAATAGTGTATGAGAAGCTCAGAGACAGCGGTGATACATTAAGAACTGGCTCCTCATACACATCCAGTGTGATATCAACCACCTCTGAGATACCCGAGTCATCCACAACTGTAAGGGTTGCAGTGTATTGGCCTGGCGTAAGGGTGGTAATATCTGCCCCTATCTCTACATCCACAGAGGTGCCACCAGGAACATCGCCTGATGGTGCTGAGATGGTAACCCAATCTGCGGATGAGGTGATGGTATAGGTAAGAGTTCCAGCGCCCTCATTACCTATGGTCAGGACAGCTGGAGAGACAGGTTTACCCACCTGTGCCTCTATAGAGAGGCTCGACGGTGAAACCGTAAGATAGGTATAATCATCTATTCCATATATATATATCTGGCCAGTCATCTGAGAGGCTATAAAAACCCTTCCATCAGGTCCCATTACTATTCCCTTTGGGACGCTCATAGGAGCAGAGGGGTCATACAAGGCTGTAAGAAAGGCGCCACTCGTGTCAAGCACCTGAACGCCTATATAGTTCCCATCAGTAATATATACCCTCCCCGCATCATCCACAAGGATATCATAGGGGAAGGCAAACTTCCCCTCACCAACACCATGGGAACCAAAGATACTGAGAAGATTGCCCGAAAGATCAAACACCTTTATCTCGGCACCCTGATAACCCTCAGGTGTGAGATCAAGGTCAATTACATAGAGATTATTGCCTGATATACACATCCCCATGGGCCTAAAGACCGAGTCGATCTGCATAATCTGATTGCCTGAGTGATCGAGCACATCGATCACACCCGATAGATTATCACTTATAAATATATAAGTGTCATTTACTGCTATCGCAGCAGGCCTATGATAATGAAAATCTTTCTCCCATATCCTCTTTATAAAGTTGCCTGCTGTGTCATAGACAGCCACATAACCTTCCCTTGAGCCTATATATAGCATATCACCCCATACCGCTATTGAGATGGGTGCAGTGAAGGGGAAAGAACCAATTTTTTCACCTTTCCTTGAGAGGATGGCAACCTGACCAAGGTGATTCTGGGTGACATAGATGTTACCAGCGTTGTCAATGGCAAGATCAAGAGGATCACTAAGCCCGTTTGTGATACTTCCAAGATTCACAAATACAGGAGCTGTTGCTGCCTCCAAAATTAGAGGAAACGTCAATAAGATCAGGCCTATCAATACTATTTTTCTCTTCATTATTCTATACACCATTAAAATAAATGGCATGTTCTACATAATTGAGAGCCAACATTTGAGGTCCTAAGAAAATAAACCTCTGTTGAACCCTTCCCTGAATATGTTGCTGTGTCATGGACATCATGACAACTTGAACATTCTACCGTTGCACTTGTTCCTGTACCAGGACCATATAGTGGTAGCTGTATCGAACCATTAATCACCCATGTCCTACTGCCTACTGTGGTGGGTGGCCTGAGGTTTGTGTCAAGGTCAGATCTGTAATTCATTGATATTGGGTGATCATTATTGAGATACACCGTGCTTGTATTCCAAGGACCCATCTCGCCAATATTTGCACCCGGATACCAGGCAAAAGGAGAGCCAGGGTAATAGACATCAGATATCTGATCATAAAAACCAACAGGCACCTGAGGGGTATATGTTCCAGGGCCAGGTGCATTGAAGATTACATTTAAGGCCGATATCCCATCATGACAGCTCATGCATATCTTTGATCTATCATTTGGCTCGCTGGGTATGGTTGCATCGATGGTTGCACTTGAATACATAGTATAAGTACCTGTTGGCAGATTCTTGTTCCAAAGAGGGTAGATCGTTGTCCCGCCTGCATGAGGTGTATGGCAAAAGACACATCTATTCAGTATGGGACTACCATTGGGATCGGTAAAGTTGCCACTAAAATTAGAACTCCCTGTTGGAGTAAGGTCATGTTTCGTTCCTTCCACACCTGCGTGCAACAATACCGGAAAGACAAAGAGGATAATTAGGGATATAAAAACGCCTTTCTTCATCGCTTCTCCTTTCTCTGGGAGGAAGCAAAAACCATGCCTCTTTCCCCCACAAATCTTAACCTTTTGTATTTTAAATATTTTTACAAATGCAAGAGAGTATCACACCACCTCTCCTGTGTGATTTCACACAGTTAATGTGAGATATCACACATTTATATATATTACATACCACCTACTGGGGGTTCAAGCATTTGCTCTTTGTGCTCATAGCCATGGCAGGTAAGGTAGCACCTGGCATATCCTCCGCCTACATTGATGTATTGGATCAGACCTGAGGAGTCAGGAGATACTACACGCTCGTTAAATCGGATGAGATGCTCATACTCCTCACTGCCATGGGGTGTATGACACGTGTTACAGGAAGTCTGTGCATAAACAATATGGCCTTTATGGCCAAAGGGTCTCATATCGGGTGAGCCCTTGAAACTCTCGTCGTTAAGGATACTATCGCGCCTGTGACACTGATAGCAGAGTTCATATGCAAACGGGGTTTCTGGACCATCATTCATATTATAGTTGTATTTGAGTATCCACTCGTAATCTGATCCATGAGGACCCTGTGGACCGTAGGGATCGCTGTTTCCATGACAATCACTGCACTTTATCTTTCTGTTCTTTAACGATATCCTTATGCTTACTGATCCATTCCTTGTATAATCCACCACAGGATGATATGAAGGGTTGCTTGGATCAAAAACAATCCTCATGTTCTCCTGTTCAGCAGGCAGGTTATTGCTGTCTGAATGGCATTTGAAACAGACCTCATACTCATACCCTGCACGCCCCCTCTTTGTCCCATACCGGGTATATCCCGAAACATCACCTGTTTTCTTATCGCTCCTCACTGAATGAACCTCATGACAATCCTCGCATGCGACATGTCTCGGGATGGAGGGATCACGCTCTGGCAGCTCCTCACCCTTGAAATGATCCTTCGATGTCTCTATTACAGGATGACGATATGTCTTGAGAAACAAGGATTTAATATCGGTACCCTTATACTCAGAGGCTGACTCTGCACTATGACAACTAAAGCATATATCCTCCCTTTGGAAGAGCAACATGGTGGCAGGTGCACCATGCGATTGATGGCATGAGGCACATCCTTTGGGAAGTACACCCCTTTTTGAATGGGTCATCACCATGCTTATCTGTGCAACCACAGAACCTGGAGCAGTTACAATAAAGATTATAAGAATTATAAGAAAAATTTTACCTCTTATCAAATTCACATTTCCTCCTCTCATATCCTCCATTCACTGCTGCGAACAATTGTATGTATGGCAGGACAAACACAGGTCTTCAGGGTTGTTGAAATAGTCAACGAGCAGGAATTTGCCATACCCATTATCATGAGGTTCATGACACGAGGAGCACTGCACACCAAGACCTTTATATCCTGGCTTCCCATTATAGGTATTGTCTGTTGGCCTCAGTCTCACAGGTGGGGGAATCTCGCTTGGATACCGGAGACCAAAATAGACAATGCCTGTCTGACATTGTTTATCCTTATCCACCTTGAGGTCATCATTATATGCGATGGAGATAAGGTGTGTCCCTGAGAGGTCTCCTGCAAGATTTGTGAGGCCCCTCTCTGTAGTGGGCACCATCTCCTGTCTTGGTCCTACACGCTGCATACTGATGGTTGTTGGCCCACCTCTCATATGGACAACAGAGCCTATTGCCACCATACCGTCATGACAGCTCAGACAGAGACGGGAATCGCCATCAGGTGGATTTGAGGGTTTTGATAGCTGAGTGGGGCTTTCAGGCAATATATATGTTTTTCTTGGCGAGAGGGTATGGTTCCACAGGGGTGTATCAGGATTTGCCCTGTGTGGTGTATGGCAGTATACGCATATCCTTCGAGACGGCTCTGCACCAGGGAGGGCCTTTATAGGCCCAGGGCCTGTCACCGAGAGATTATGCTTTGTAGATGTTATATCAAGGGCGAATATCTCTCCTGTTAGTAGTAATATGACACTTGCTATCACAAAGAGGCCTTTGAATCGATTTTTAACTCTGTCCACTTTCATCCTTTATCAACTCAAAGACCTGTATCCTGCTGTTGAATGTATCGGCCACATATATCCTGTCATAATTATCAATAAATATCCCTGAGGGTAGCCAGAATTCACCAAGCTCGCTTCCCTTTTCTCCAAAAAAGAGCAGCAATCTCCCTGAGGGATCAAATATCTTGACCATATCCTGGATGGAATCAACAACATATACATTACCATGAGAATCAACCGCAACACCCTTCGGTTTTTCAAGGTCTGCGTAGGTATCTCCAATATTACCAAATTTTGTAATAAAACCGCCGTCTATGTCAAATACCTGTATCCTGTTATTCATAGAATCCGTTACATAGAGCCTTCCTTTCTTTACAGTTATAAATGTAGGATAATTGAATTCTCCATCGCCTGTGCCATGCCTGCCAAAGGAGGTTATAGAATTATCCGTGAGACCCATCCTGTAGATGCGGTGACCAGTGGAATCAGCAACAAAGAGGTAACCATCTGATAAGGCAAGGCCTGCCGGCCTTTTGAGGCCTTGGATATCCAGTGACCTGACATATTTGCCTTCCTGATTAAATACAAAGACCTTCCTTATCTCACTATCGGAGATATATATATCGCCATGACCATCCACAACCACAGAAACAGGGTATTGGAGTCTGCCCTCATTATCCAATCTATAGATGTGAAACACATCAAGGGTCTTCAAATCTATCACGCTTACCCTGTATGCACCAGGGTCAACCACATACAACCTCTCACCCGCTCTGTAAACTGCCGATGGTGTCCTGAATGACCGTGCATTGACAGGGTCAAGCACATACTCCTGACCGAAGAAAAAGTCTGTTACTGTCTCGGGTTCCTCCCCAAGTAATGAGACGCTCCATAGATACTGTATCCTCGGCCTTTCAGGCGGGCCAGGCCAGACTATCTTTCTTGAACCATATGTGTCAATCCGTGCCTTAAAGGGCGGGGCACAACTAATATACACAATAAGAAAGGAGAAAATGGCAAAAAATTTAAAAAGATCAAACGGATTAACTAATGAGAGACATCCATTTATTGGTAACTTTATATATCTGTAAAACTCTCGTGGCCTTTGCCACGCGATAATCTCTTCCAATCTTTTAATCATATCCCTTACTTTATTAGCCCTCTCGAATTGCCTGCTTTATTCAAACTTTTTTATTATTGCTTTCTCCTTTAGGGTTTTTATAAGTTCTTCTTTTATCTCCCTCCTTCTTCTGGCTTCAAGGTCTCTTCTAAGCTTATCTTTTATCTCGTCAAATTCAAGGAGTTTACTTTTTACGATATCCTCAACCTTTATGATGAAGTAGCCTGCCTTCACCTCTATCAGCCCGCTTGTCTGACCCTTCTTTAGTCTGAAGGCGACCTCCTCGATAGCAGGATCAAGCCTTCCACGGTGGACATAGCCTATGTCACCGCCTTTTACAGCGTAGGGGTCTTCTGAATAATTCCATGCGAGATTTGCAAAATCCTCTCCTGCCTCCACCTTTTTAAGCACCTCGAGTGCCCTCGCCTTCTTTTTCTGGATGGTCTCATAATCTGCATCATAGGGGACAGCGATAAATATTTCCCTAAGCTTGACCTTATCAGGTTCGCGGAAATTCTCCTTATTCTCTTCATAATACTCTTTAAGCTCCTTATCTGAGACTTTTGCCTTATCCTCGATGTATATCTTCTTGAATCTCCCAACCACAAGGGCCTTCTCGATTTCTCTCTTAAAATCTTCTATTCCAAGGGAAACCCTCTCAAGCGCCTTTTTGAGCTTCTCCTCTCCTCCGTATCTCTTCTTATAAAACTCGTATACTTCATCCACTTTTGAGCCATTTGCCTCTATACCTCTCTCTTTTGCCGCCTGATAGAAAAGCTCCATAATGATGAGGTCCTCTATGGCCTTATCACGGTACCTCTGCCTTCTTTCAGGTGTCACATTCCTGTGATACATGACATTCGGAAGCTCCCTCTCTATCTGCCGTTCTACCTCTGCCTCGGTAATTGGCACACCGTTGACCTCCACCACGACTCTCTCTGTGGCACAGAGAGGTGATACCAGCAGAAGGATTATAGCAGTGGTTAATATTGTGTGTTTAACGTTTAACATAAATATCACACAATTTATTCATCTATAAAAGACTCTCCCGAAGTATCTTGTTATAATAATGAAAAGCTTATGTGTAGTAGTCGGGTCTTTGATGCTGCTCTCCTCTCTTGCATATTCATACTCAAGCCTTGCCGACATCCTTCTCCAATTCCAGTATAGATGTGGCCTGACAATCGTCATTCTCAGGTCATCTTGAGATTTATAGAGATACCTCGTATCCACAACCATATGGAGGCCCCTTATAATATTCCCGCTCACTGTTATAAATGCCTGATAATTTTGATATTCATTGCCATCAGAGGTTGTTTCTGAACCACCTATACCAGTTCTCAGACCAAACCTCCAGAGCCAGGTGCCTGCTGATATAGACCCCCCGATGTTCTGAAACTCATGCTTTGTGTAATAATATGCACTTGCTGATGTGAAGAGCCTTCTGTGCAGACGCATGTTTGCCGAGGCACCAAGCCTGTGTGCAAATCCCCTGTTCTCCTCAGATAGTTCGGAGCCATAGCCGTAAAGGAGGTGGTAGTACTGGCTGAAACTGAACCGCCTTGATGGCCTTTCATAAAGCTGCAAATTAAATGTGGCATTCCCTGCGTTACCCACTGTAACTCCAAGCCCTGTTGACATGGTCACCACCTTGCTGAGTGCCTTTGAAAGACCCACATCACCTGAAAGACCGTAACTGTCTCTATCTATTCTTCTGTAAGAGGCGCGGACTGAATACTGAAGCCGCATATTTCCTGCAAGGGTGTGAACCCTTGTGGTATCCGCTGACACATAATAGACCTCCTGTTGCTCACCATACCTCTGCATGTCTGCATGTAAGCCATAGAAGAGATTATTTTTCTTATTCCGTCCCGCAAAATCTCCGTAGAGGAAGAGATCAGTGGTTGTGTCTTCTGCCTCCCGCACTGCATAGTCTCCACCAAGCCCTAATCTGTGTCTCACATTTATATGTGTGGATGTGTCCAAGGATATGGTTGCCCTTGTTATCTCCTCCCCTCCCTTGCGCTCTTCGATCGAATAAGAAGAGCCCAGGTTGTAGCTTGTCTTTTTATACCCTCCCTTAAGTCTAAGAGAGGCAAGGGTTCTTTTGGAGTCAGCGTATTCCATCCTGTCGAGGTCAAAGACCGTGGTAATGGGTAAGATCAGTTTGAGGAAACCGGGTTTTTTATTATTCATTCTCCTGAACCCCCGCATCCCCCGTGTTCCGTAGCCAACGGTTCTCGTATATGTAATGGTAAGCCCATAGGCATTGTAATCGTTGTCTATGTCTGAATCACTCCTTGAATACCTGAGTGAGAGATTAAGGGGTTTATACGGGAGTATATTTAGCTGGATGGAGTTATGAAGGTGCCAGTCACTCTTTGTTGTGCCATGATTTTTTGAATAGGATGTTCCGAGATTAAATGTTAGCAGTCGTGGATGGACGATGTAACCCCTCAATCGCAGAGCATATCTATGAGTAAAGGTCTCTTCAGGCTCGAGATCATCGGCCTGAAACCTCCAGTAAGAGAGGGTTACACTGCCATTGAAGACATATTTCCTGCCCAGATAGTACCCTCTCATACCAAGTGCGTATGTGTCCACGGAAATAAGGAGAAGGATGAGAGATATTATCAATAAGACAATACATCCACCTCTTACTTTCTGCTGGTTCATTGGAAATGTTAAAGTTTATTTTTTTTGAAAGAGAAAGTCAACCATAAGATATCGTAAGATACAAAAAATTACATAAAATGCCAACAGGTTACATAAAAAACCCCTCTTTAAAAATTAAAAGAGGGGCTTTTATTAAAAGATATCCTCTCAATTACCTGTTCACATGACAGTCATTACACATCTGAGAGCCTGCATTGGATGTCCTCAGGAAGTAGACCTCACCGCTGCTTGACCTCGCATTGCCAAGACCATTCCACCCTGCCTTTGTGTAGGGGCCACCATTGTCATGCACTGCATGGCATGTTGCACACTGGAATGTATTGTTGGCATAGAGCCTATACTATGTGCCGGTCTCATTCCCGGGTATAGCGCCATTAACCGCAGCAGGGAACCCGTTATTGTCATTGTCGGCCGTGTTATCATAGACAAACGCAACAGGATGGTCATCTGATAGATCAGTACCAATGTTTGCAAATGTTCCAATCTGGCCAGCCGCAAGATCATAGTTGGAATTAGAGATGCTTCCAGGACCAGGATAGTTCACCAATGTACTCGCTCCACCATCGTGACAGTAAAGACAGAAAAGTGTCTGGGGCTCGAGATAGGTACTATTTGCGGGACCCATATCGAAGGTTGCAGAGTTATAGTATGCAGTGACAGTCGGTGCTGTGCGGTTCCGGTTCCAGAGGGGGGAAGGCCTGGATAGGACCCATTAGGTGTATGAAATTTACACAAATATAACGCGGTGTTAACGGCCACGCTATGTCATGTGGTGTGTTAACAACCTGTGCATTTATGACACTTGCTATAAGGGCAAAGGCAAGGCTTAATAAGAAGATAACCACATATCTCATCATGCACCCCCCTTGCCACATCTTAAGGAAAGGTTTATCTTCTTGAAATGGTCAGAAATAAAAAAGGGGACCCTTCCCACTTTTAGGGGCCCCCTTTCTCCTCTCAATTACCTGTTCACATGACAGTCATTACACATCTGAGAGCTTGCATTGGATGTCCTCAGGAAGTAGACCTCACCACTGCTTGACCTTGCATTGCCAAGACCATTCCACCCTGCCTTTGTGTAGGTTGCTGTGTCATGCACTGAGTGGCATGTCGCACACTGGAATGTGTCGTTGTCATAGAGCTTATACTCTGTGCCGGTCCCGTTTCCAGGTATCGCATTATTAGCATTCTTGGCAGGGAACCCGTTATTGTCATTGTCGGCCGTGTTATCATAGACAAACGCAACAGGATGGTCATCTGAGAGGTCGGTGTCGATGTTTGCGAATGTTCCTATATCACCTGCTGCAAGGTCGTAGTTTGTATCCTGAGTGCTTCCGGGGCCGGGATAGTTTACCAGTGTGCTCGCAGCGCCATCATGGCAGTAGAGACAGAGGAGAGTCTGTGGACCGAGGTTAGTACTGTTTGCAGGGCCCATATCAAAGGTGGCAGAGTTGTAATACGCACTCACTGTGGGTGCTGTGCGGTTCCGGTTCCAGAGGAGGTTGGTATTTGACCCCTGCCCACTCTGGTGAGGTGTGTGGCAGTTTACACAGACATAACGACCACTTAGAGGCCACGCTATGTCGTGCGGGCTGTTGACCACTGATGCATCAACAATCACTGCCGAGAATACAAGCGCAAATGCAAGAAGAGCTATTAAATACCTCATCCCCTTTCACCTCCTTCCTTCTTTAAATTTTTCCAAGGCAAAGCCTTTAGCTAAGGGCTTTAAATAAAGCAAAAGCAATTTTCATGCCATCATGAAACACACTGAAAAATCAAGAGATTTTTCTTGCAGCGTTATGTTTGAGTGTGTGAAATAACCCATATAGTGAGTGAAATCACACAGCACCTTAATCTGAGCCAAGGTACTTGAACACCTGGACCCTCCTATTCAGGCTATCGGCGATATAGATATAATCTTTATCATCTATATATATCCCGGTAGGAATGAAGAACTGACCTTCCCTACTGCCAGGCGAGCCAAAGAACATATATAAATTATTGTCTATATCAAATATCTGGACATTGGAGTGAGAGGCATCAAGGGCATAGATGTGATCCTCTGAATCAAGGGCAACGGACTTGAGCTTATCAAAGTTACCCCACTTCCTGCCAATGCCATATCCAATGGTGGTGATATAATTACCATCCTTGTCAAGGACCTGAACGCGATAGTTAAATGCATCGGCAACATATATCCTGCCTTTACTATCGACATCTATACCAAGGGGCAGTAAAAATTCTCCCTTGCCCATGCCCCTCCTGCCTATTGTAGAAACGTATCTACCGTTCAGGTCAAAGACCTGGATGTCGCTCCTGGCGGAGTCTGCAACATATATCCGCCTGTTCTTTTCATCAACCCTCACAGCCACAGGCCTCTTAAATTTGCTCGAGATGCCCATGGCAGGTGAACCATCGCGGAGCCTGAAGCCATATACAACCTTTGCCTTACCATCCGCAACAAGTAGTATTCCCTTTGAATGGATGATGTCCATCCCAAGGGGTACCGCAAGTTGAGCGAATATCGAAACCCTTTTCTTCTTGATTTCGAACTTGAAGACAGCACTCTGTTCAGGGTCTGAGACATAGATATTCCCTTCGTCATCAGAAAGGGCAAAGTATGGCCTCCTGAGGGCCTTTGTGCGGTCAGGGCCGACAAGTGCCTCAAGCCATCTCGCAGGTGGCTTGAGGTCTCGCTCACTGTGGTATGAGGCGATGAACTTTATCCTTGGCTTATCAGGCGGAAGTGGCCAGTAGAGCTCCACTGGCTTCTTCTCAGGCGGTGGAGCAGCACAAGCCATGAGAGAAAGAACAAAAAGGCCAAATAGTATAAAAAGTTTAAGAAGTCTCATTGATAATCCCTAATTTTTACACTCTTTTTGTGGAATAGAGATTTCTTTGAGTCCCTGAACAATTAATCCTATCATGACATATTTAACGATGTCAATCGATTGTGCTGATTCATCTTCTACCAAAGACCACCTCATTGTCATTAAAAAATATCACCCTCCATTTCTTAGAGACCATCAGCTTTTTGATTATTCTGAGTGGCATACCTGTAACCAAGTCTCTCCATGGCAGGATTACCATATTCACCATATAACGGTCAAGTATCCATTCCCACTCCTTTTGGCCTTTGAACTCCGTACCCTCGATAACTGCGTTATACTGAACAAATATATCCTCACTCAGTGTCCTTCCGTCTATAAACACCTTGGAGCCAGGAATATGATAACCGACAAAGCCGCCCCATTCAAGATGTGTGAATATCCGTAACCCCTCCACATCCCTGAGTCTTTCTACTGTGTCGATAGGATAGGTTGAGCGAATACGGAAGTTGAAAGGATGGAGATAACTTGTAACAAGGGTGGTGAGAATAATCACACTCAGTGTGAGCACAGACCACCTTAACAATAGCGATATTCTATCCCTGCCGGCGTTTAGTTGGCTGAATAGTAGGGGTGTTGATAGGATAAAGAACACCATATACCTTGCGCTGATAAGGCTCAATGTAATTGTGGAGATCATAACCATTATTGTTGGAATGGTGAGCCTTTTAATGGCAAGAATGATAAGAGATACTATGACAATGAGAGAGACCCAATAATAAGGGAGATATTGCCCATAATCCAGGAACGCCTTAATCGGAGAGGCAAATTCAATGCTGTTTCTCTGTAGCAGGCTGGGCTGAAACTGATAGAAACCAATTATCTGTTTTATCCCCACAGGAGAAAGAATAAGATAGGTCAGGATCGCTATGAGGCAGATAACAACGAATAGACGCGTATCTTTTTTAGTAGGATATTTAATAAAGGACTCTACCAAGGTGGCTAAAATATAAATGATTATTATGCCGATGGCAAAGAGGACGCTTCCGTGCATATTTGACCATAGAAAGATTATAAAGGGTAGAAAGAGAATGGATTTTCCTCCCTTGTGTCCATGACGCTCAAGGGTGGCAAACATCAAGATGACAAGCGGGAAGATAAGAGTCTGTGGTCTTTCGCCCGTGAAATAGATAAATATACTCCCAGTTAGCACAATACAGAACAATCTAAAATAAGGATCAGCCTTTCTAAGAAAAAAATGGTAAATCAATAGGAGTGAAAGGATAAGGATAAAACTCCTAAGAAGGATTACACCTGATACTCCACCAGCCCAGTATATAAGATAGAGGATGATTTGAGATAACCAGTATCCTTTGAGTATTCCGGTCTTTCTCAGGGTCTGTCCTTCCATGGTGGTGAAGGTGAAGGGGTCTTCATCAGGCAAGGCTCTATGGTCAAGGATATATCTACCAGTATTTATATGCCACCAAAAATCAGGGTCCCAGAGCGGGATCGAGGTAAAGATCAGAAAGAAGATGAATATTACAATGAATGTGAAGATCTTCACACTTTGATTCATGAGCTTTGCATATTATTTATTTAAAATCCTATATGCCTCTTCTATAGTCTTTTTATATCCTGGCATTTGAGGAAAAACAGGCCACCAGAAGTTTGCCTCATAAAGCACCTCTTCGTATATGGCAGACTTGGGAAGTCTCTGTTTGGCATACTCATCCTTAACAAAGATCATGGCGACACCATCGAGATAGATCAATGCCCAGTTATCGTCCCGGTAAAGTGCCCTTACAAAAGGGAATATTTCGCCCGTATAAGGGTTTATTGCAGGGGTGATGATACTCTTTATGCCATACGCCTCGAGTATGAATCTACCTTCTCCTGTGTAATTATTTATTACGCTAATGTATTGCCTATATGTATCTACATTGAGTGTCCTTGTATCAATGAAGACCCTGTAATTGGGCCATAGTTTCCAGATAAGATAGCCTCCCCAGTTTACATCATTGAATATCGGGCTTGGGATAGGTCTCGAGATAATATACTCTGCTGCCTGTTCAGGGAAGTATCCATACGCGGTCTCTGACTTGAGGAGGTCGGGGAGGTCCATTCTCGAATAGATAAATATCAAAAGAGAAACCCCGATTAGAAGAAAGACCTTGGGGATCACCAGCCTCAGATCATGGATTTTGGAGCCTTGATCTTTAACCTTTACGTCTGTCATATTTTTAAGTGAACTGCTTATTAGAGGTACGGCAACGGGTGCAAAGAAATAGGTGAACCTCATGGATATAAGGGATGCACAGAGTGTGCCTGTAAGTATTATAAACCTGCTCCATGTGCGATTCCTTATGAGAAGTATAGCTGAAAAGACTGTAAGTAGGACAATCGCCCAGTATGAGAGCCAGCCAGGATTGTCCATTGTGTAGGGGATTATCTTGAATGGCGAGTGATATTCAAGTGTTTCTCTGAGGAGAAGGCCGCCTCTATAAAATACAAATACCCTCTTTATCGCCTCCCAGTGGGTTGGGTTAAGATATGTCAAGGCGATTGAAAGGATGGCCACAGGGATGAGGGTCCTTCTGACACCCCTGATCCTCTCTTCAAACGGTATCATGGCGAGATAGACGAGGATGAATATGATACCCACAAGAAAGCCTGCATGTATATTTGCCCACAGAAGCATGAGTGGTGGTATTATGAAGAGGAGATATTGTTTTTTTTCGATACCACTCTCTAACAGATAAAACACCATGGTGGCAAGGAGGAAGGAGAACATCTGTGGTCTATCTGTGAGACACTCTGTTGTGACAAGCGCGAGGAGTGGAAGTGTTATAGTGCCAACCATGTTAGCCCTGTAATGTCTTATTAACAGTAAAGAGAAGATAGCGGTGAGGGTGAATACTACGGCCCTCAGTATGATAAATCCCTGCAGGCCCAAAAACCTTACAATCAGTGAGAAGAGCACCTGAGCGAGCCAATACTGCCTTAAAACAAAATCGGGTCTTCCAGGGGCCTCTGGATCGTCCTTTAAAGATGTGTAAGAGAACGGGTCGGCATCAGGAAGACGTTCATGCTCTATTATCCAGTCCCCTGTCTCGAGGTGCCACCAGAAGTCGAAGTCATTTATGGGGATGAGCGCATAGAGAAAAACAGCAAGAATAGTCAGGGATAGAAGGATGATATGATACTTAGTATCTGACATAAGTGATTATCATACCGTCCATTTAAACACCTTAAAAAGTTTAAAAATTAATGCGGTTTAATCATGAACCTTTTTGGTCTATCTGTCCTGTCTAACCTTCTTGCCCTTTTGGCTATACTCATCTGTTATCTTCAAATACTGAAATACCTGTATCCTTCTGTTTAACTGGTCTGCGATATAGATTCGGTCATTTTCATCTATAAAGATATCTGCTGGCATGTCAAATTTGCCAGGCCCTATACCAGGCCCCCCTATAAATAACAGGAGTTGCCCATATTTATCAAATATCTGAAAATTCGAAAATGCAGCATCTGTCACATAGACATGGTCATCCGAATCTATGGCAATACCCTTCGGCCTTGCAAAATGGCCGGGTGAATCGCCTATCCTGCCAAATGACCTGATAAACTCACCCTCTGGTGTAAACACTTGGATCCTAAAATTGGCACTGTCAAGTATATAGATGTTGCCTTCAGAGTCGATATCAACATCCGTCGGGAAGTTGAACTGACCTGGTGCGGCTCCCCTCTCTCCAATTGTAAAAAGTTCTCTGCCCTTAAGGTCAAATACCCTGAGCTTGTGACCAAAAGTCTCGATCACATAAAGCCTCTTTCTCTGTGGATCAATGGTGATTCCAGAAGGATTCTTCATTTCTTCCTTCCCTCCAAAGAAAAAAACAGCTCTACCCTCCATATCAAACCCTATTACCTTATCCAACCCTGCATCGGATACATAAACAATCCCATTGTCGTTATCCACTGCTATCCCTGCAGGAACCCTGAGCTTAGTGGAAGGCTCATCCCCGATAAACCATAGTGCCTTTCTTAGGGTATCAAAGACGAAGACCTTGCCAGCGATAGTATCTCCAACATATATCCTCCCTTTGTTATCAGCAGCAACACCATAAGGCTTTGCAAGAGCAATGGTCATCTCACCACCAAGAAATTCTATAAAGGGGGATATCTCTTCCACATCTTTACTGGTGGCGTATGTCTTCAGATATTTGATCCTTGGTTTGAGAGGTGGAAGGGGCCAGTAGAGTTCTACCTGTGGCTCTCTCTCATGTGTGGCGCATGAAAACAATAATATAGCGATGAGAGCAACAAAGAAGTATTTCATCACTTAAATTCTTCCTCAAGCCCCAGTGCTTTAATCCATTCCCACACAGCTTTATCATCAGGTGCTATCTCATATGCCCTGTAGAGCGCATACTTTGCGTCTTCAAGTTTATTTATCCTTACGAGTGCATCAATAGCCGTCACGAAGGCTGCAACCTTTTTCTTCTTTGGAGTGGTCTTAGTGTATGCCTTCTTTAGGGCCTGTTGTGCTGTCACTGCGTACACAATATCGCCAGGGAGTGAATATTTCTTGATAAGTGGCTTAAATTCCTTTGTGTTTCTTACAAAGACTAATGCAAAATCGTCTGCAAAAATCAGCTGCCAGTCTTGATCATCAACAAGTGCATAGGTAAGGGCAAGCCCCATACTGTATTCATGATAGGGAGCAATGATTATATAATCTATACCATAACTATTAAGGATAGCCTTCCATTTTGGGAGACCTCCAAATTCGGTCTGATTAACCCTAACAACCTCCATATACTGGAGGAATATCTCCTGATTCAACCCCCTCCCATCTATGAAGACCTTATACTGTGGGTAAAGCCTCCATATAAGATACCCACCCCATGTATATGGATTGAATATCCTCCTTGGTGGCAGTGTCTTAAGGAAGTCAGCCGCGGCATATGGATAAAGTGTGTATTCCACCCCTGTAAGATAAAGCTTATCCACAGACACACGTCCTGTTAAAAAGCCTGCACCTATTATGCACATACAGATCAGGAGGGTAGCTATTGCTTCAAGTCCTTTGTTCTTCTCGAATATCTTCAGTTTGATAAGTTTGTTGAGATAGACTCCTATGAGAAATGAACCACTTACCAAAAATAAAGGAACGAATCTGACTGCCAAAAGGGAGATGAAGGCATTAAAGATGAATAAAAGGAGATGGCTTATATTGATTCTCCTCGTTCTTACCAGTTCCACAAATATCAGCAGGGTAAGCAGAACAAGCATTGCAAAGTATCCCTTGTTTGTGTGGAATAGCTTGAATGTGGGAGTAAATTCCTGTACATACATAAGATATATGAATGGTTTATATCGAAAATGGTTAATAAGGGAATAATAGGTATTCGGATTCAATAAGGTTAACAGGACTGCAAGACTTGTTGTGGTAGTGAATTTTACATATGGTCTTATATCAACAGTCTCGAGTCTTCTCTTTCTTATGAATAACGAGAGCCAGTGGGATACAAGATAAATGGCGATAACAACGATACCATATATAAAACCTCCATGGAGGTTTGCCCACAGAGGCATACAGAGCAACAAGAGCAAGTGATAGATCTTAAGCCGGGAAGATCTGCTATCCTTATCCGACATTAATGGTCTGCTCATTTTTTCCATCAGATAAATCACAATGCCTGCAAATAAAAACGAGAAGAGCTGGGGTCTTTCTCCTGCAAAAGGCTTCAATAGATATGCAGAAACAATGATAAGCGGAAGGATTATCGTGGTGCTTACCCTGTATAGCCTGAGAAGAGGGAAAAGGATGGCAACTGTCAGAGTGAGTATCATCGCTCTCATGACACTCACACCTGCAAAGCCGTATAGAGAGTAGATCTTATAGAGGAGGATCTGCGCGAGCCAGTATTGAGTGAGTATTAATTTCACTCTGTTTATCGGAGTGTAAGGGTCCTTTTGTAATGTGGCAAATGAAAAGGGGTCCTGATCAGGGAGTCTGCCGTGCTCCACAATCCATTTCCCTGTGGCAAGGTGCCACCAGAAGTCAGGATCCCACACATCAACCATTAGATACCCAATAATGAACACAAATAACGCGACTATGGTGATGATAAAGATGACTCTATATATACCTTTCATCCTGAGTCTCCTCTTATCATTGAGATAGAGATGGAAGATAAAGTCATTCTGACCCGCTCTTCATTAATCTTTTGATAGGTGAGAATAGCTTCACCTGTTCATGAGTGTTAAAATTTATGACAGTATGTGCATATCCCAAAGGGGTTATCTGCCTCATACCTGAAAAGCCTTATCGAATCAGAGCTATGGGGGTTATGACAGCTTGAGCATGCAAACGCACGTCCAGGCCTTGCCGGATCCTTCTTGCCCATCAGGGGATGTCCCTTCCCACGGCCAAAGCCACTAATGACATGTGGGCTCTTGCCTATATCAGGATGGCATTGCGCACATACTCCATTTATAGGCTGTAACAGCTGGAAGATATTTGCCGAGGCATGGGGGCTATGACACGTGGTACAGCCCATCTCAAGTGCTGGATGGACATTCTTCCTTGTAAACTCTGTATCGTCATGACAGTTGAAACACAGTCCAGGGACCTCTGCCTGCAGGAGCTTCTCATTATCAGACTGGTGCGGGAAATGACAGGTCGTGCACATGCCTGCCTCTACAGGTGAATGGGTGTATTTATCCTTGAAGTCACTTTGATCATGACAGTTGAAGCAGAGATCAGGTGGCTCGGCCATAAGGAGTCTGTCTGTGTCCTGTGAGTGGGGGTTATGGCAGGATGTGCACATGCCTGCCATAACCGGCGGATGTATTGTTGACTTTGCCATAAATTCTGACTGGTCATGGCACTGGAAACATAGCTCGGGGGGCTCCTGAACGAGCATCCTTGCCTCTGCATCAGAGCTATGGGGATTGTGGCACGTGGTACAGCCCATCTCAAGCGCTGGATGAACAACCTTCTTCTTGAACATCCCCTCGTCATGACACTGATAGCATAACTCCGGTGG
>MTOQ01000093.1 GCA_002011735.1 Nitrospirae bacterium JdFR-81
GGGGTGTACCTCCTTTCTTTAAATTTTGTTTTTTAATCAATGGAGGATACACCCTATTTTTATATTTCTCAAGATTTTTACACAAAATATTTTACGCTACCCAACCTCTGCAAATTTCAGCCTTTTTGTATATAATAACAGGATGAGTTGAAGGATCTTTATTCGATATTCAATCTCCATAGTCTCAAAGGACGGGTCTTATGAAGAGGATACTTGTTACAGGTGGGGCAGGTTTCCTTGGTTCACACCTCTGTGAGAGGCTGTTGAATGACGACAACGAGATACTCTGTGTGGATAATTTCTATACAGGCAGGCGTGCAAATATCATGCACCTCCTCTCCAATCCTCTCTTCGAGGTGTTGAGGCATGATATATGCTTTCCTCTGTATGTTGAGGTGGATGAGATATATAACCTTGCCTGTCCTGCATCGCCTGTCCATTACCAGTTTGACCCTGTGCAGACCACAAAGACCTCTGTCCACGGGGCCATCAATATGCTCGGTCTTGCGAAGAGGGTGAAGGCAAAGATCCTTCAGGCATCGACCTCAGAGGTGTATGGCGATCCAAAGGTCCACCCACAGAAGGAGACATACTGGGGGAATGTGAATCCAATAGGGGTTCGCTCTTGCTATGACGAGGGCAAGAGGTGTGCCGAGACACTGTTTTTTGACTATCACCGTCAGCACAGGTTGAGGATAAAGGTGGCGAGGATATTCAATACCTATGGGCCGAGGATGCACCCCAATGATGGCAGGGTGATAAGCAATTTTATCGTGCAGGCCCTGAAGGGCGAGCCCTTGACGGTCTATGGCGATGGAAGCCAGACCAGGAGCTTCTGCTATGTGGATGACATGATAGATGCGATTATAAGGCTGATGGATTCTCCGGATGACTTCACCGGTCCTGTCAACCTTGGTAATCCCAGGGAATACAGTATCCTCGAGCTTGCACACATGGTCCTTGACCTCACAAAATCAAGGTCAAAGATCGTCTTCAAACCCCTGCCTGAGGACGACCCTGTCCAGAGGCAGCCTGATATAACGCTTGCAAAGGAGGTCCTCAGGTGGGAGCCCAGGGTGGGCCTTGAGGATGGCCTGAAGGAGACGATCAGATACTTCAAGAGGCTATTGTCTGATCCAGGGGTAAAGCTTGATATAAGATAGCCTGATTAGGCTTCCTCAAGTGGTGGATTTGTTATCACAGCGTCCCTTCTTTCTCCCTTAATGATCACCCTCCTTCCATCAACCATCAACCTACCCTCGGAATAGAGCCTTATCGCATACGGGAATATCCTGTGCTCCTGTTTGAGTATCCTCTCAGAGAGGCTCTCTTCTGTATCATCGTCGTACACAGGAACAGCCGCCTGGATGATTATCGGTCCTGTATCCACACCTTCATCTACAAAATGCACGGTGCATCCTGATATCTTGACACCATATTCAACCGCCTGCCTCTGCCCGTGGAGGCCAGGGAATGATGGCAGGAGTGCTGGGTGTATATTCATGATTCTATTGGGGAACCTCTCTATCAGCCTCTTACCCACGATCCGCATGAACCCTGCAAGGATTACGAGCTCGACCCCCCTCTTCTCAAGCTCATGTGCAATATGTGAGTAGTATGCGTCCTTGTCAGTAAAATCCCTTGGCCTCAGGACGATGTGTTCTATGTTGTGATTTTTCGCCCTCTCTATAGCGTATGCCCCCGGATTGTCGGTTATCAACACGGCCACCCTTGCCCTGAGATGGCCCTTCTCGATGCTGTCTATTATTGCCTGGAAGTTTGATCCCCTTCCTGAGGCAAGCACACCAAGTGTAAGGATATCAGACATATCTTACACCTCCTTTACCTTCTTCTATCTCCCCGATCAGAAACACCTCCTCACCCGAATGGGTAAGGCTCTTCCTCACGCCTGTTACATCCCCCTTACGCACAACGAGTATCAGGCCTATGCCCATATTAAATGTCCTGAACATCTCCTCCTCGTCTATATCACCCATCTCCTGGATGATCCTGAATATACTGTGCACTGGCCATGTGCCCCTCTTGATAACGGCCTGCAATCCTTCGGGCATAATGCGCGGGAGGTTTTCGGTGATACCCCCGCCTGTTATATGGGCTATCCCCCTTATCCTGAAAGACCTTATCACCCTCAGGACGCTCTTTACATATATGCGGGTTGGCCTGAGGAGCTCCTCGCCGATTGTGCATCCAAGCCCCTTAAGCCTTTTTTTAGGACTATAGCCCTTTATGTCAAAGAAGAGTCTTCTCACCAGTGAGTATCCGTTGCTGTGGAGGCCATTTGATGAGAGGCCAAGGATGAGGTCACCTGCCTTTATTGTTGTTCCATCTATTATCTCCTTCTTCTCAACGATACCGACTGCAAAGCCTGAGAGGTCATACTCACCCCTGTTGTAAAACCCTGGCATCTCTGCTGTCTCACCCCCGATGAGGGCACATCCTGCAGCCCTGCATCCCTCGACTATCCCTTTTATGATCTCCGCTGACTGGCTTATCGAGAGCCTGCCTGTTGCAAGATAGTCAAGGAAGAAGAGGGGTCTTGCGCCTGATGTGAGTATATCGTTTACACACATGGCAACCAGGTCTATCCCCACTGTGTCATGCCTGTTGAGCATGAACGCAACCTTTAGTTTTGTCCCGACCCCATCTGTGCTACTTACGAGGACGGGCTGTTTATATTTTGATGTATCCACCCTGAAGAAGGCCCCGAATGATCCAACATCACCAAGCACGCCTCTACTATATGTTGTGCGTATGAGGGGCCTTATAAGATCTACAAACCTTGCCCCCTTCTTTATATCAACGCCCGATTTTTTGTATGTAATCCCCATCTATCCGTCCCCCTTTAATTCCTTCAGTTTCCTGAGTCCTGCCTCAGCAGCCAGTTGCTGTGCAGACTTCTTGTTCTTACCCCTGCCCGTTCCATAGAGGCTGTCCTTTATATACACCTTGACCTCAAAGGTCTTGTTATGTTCAGGCCCTTCCTCTTTATGGATGACATACCTTGGAAGCACACCAAACCTTGCCTGCGATACCTCCTGGAGCCTGCTTTTATAATCAAAGACGAGGTCTTTCCCCTCGATCTCCTCTATTGTGCTCTTAAGGGCATTGAGGATGAAATCCCTCGCCTTTCTGATCCCCCCATCAAGGTATATCGCACCTATCAGGGCCTCAAATGCATTTGCAAGTATGGAGGGCTTCTCTCTCCCCCCAGAGAGCTCCTCTCCCTTGCCGAGTCTCAGGTATCTCCCCAGGTTCAGGTCCATGGCAGCCTCTACGAGCGTGGACTCCCTCACGGTGTATGCCCTCAGCCTCGATAGCTGGGATTCTGTGTATGAGGGGTGCTTCTTAAAGAGGTATTCGCTGATGACCAGTGATAATACGGCATCTCCAAGGAATTCAAGCCTCTCGTTGAATAGTGGAGACTTCTCGGGGTTTTCGTGGGTAAAGGACTTATGGGTGATCGCCTCCTGGATGAGTGCCTTCTTTCTGAAGGAGTATCCTATGGCCCGCTCAAGCAGGGTTATACCTCTTGAGGACGATGCACGCATTGGTCCCACCAAAACCGAATGAATTGGACATCCCTATGTTGATGTCAAGGGGTCTTGCCTTGTGTGGCACATAGTCAAGGTCACATCCTTCATCAGGGTTGTCGAGGTTGATGGTTGGTGGAGCAACCCTGTGGTAGATGGCCAGTGTGGTTATAGCTGCCTCAACACCGCCTGAGGCCCCGAGCAGGTGGCCGATCATGGACTTTGTGGAGCTTACGCACAGTCTGTAGGCATGATCTCCAAAGACGTTCTTTATTGCCAGTGTCTCTATCTCATCGCCGTGCTTTGTTGATGTGCCGTGGGCATTTATGTAATCCACCTCCTCAGGCCTTATACCGGCATCCTCAAGGGCTGCCTTCATACACTGTGCGGCACCCTCACCATCAGGGGGCGGGCTTGTTATGTGGTGGGCATCTGATGTTATGCCATATCCTATAACCTCTGCGTATATCCTCGCGCCCCTTTTTATCGCATGGTTGAGTTCCTCGAGTATAAGGATGCCCGATCCCTCACCCATGACGAATCCATCCCTGTCCCTGTCAAAGGGCCTGCTTGCCTTTTCAGGCTCGTCGTTTCTTGTTGAGAGGGCCTTCATCGCCGAGAAGCCTGCCACACCAACAGATGTTATGGTCGCCTCTGCACCACCTGTTATCATTGCATCTGCGATCCCACACTGGATCAGTTTGAAGGCATCGCCTATGGAGTGGGTGCCACTTGCACAGGCGGTCGCAATGGCGAGGTTTGGCCCCTTTACACCAAACCTTATGGATATCTGTCCTGAGGCCAGGTTGATTATGGACATCGGGATAAAGAAGGGCGATATCCTCCTGAAGCCCCTTTCAGAGAGTGTCAGCGTGAACCGTTCGATGGCAGGCAATCCACCTATACCTGAGCCCACAATGACCCCAACCCTTACAGCATTATCCTTTGTGATCTTCAGGCCCGAGTCCTCCATCGCCATCGAGGCCGCTGCCAGGGCGAAGTGGATGAACCTGTCCATCTTCTTCTGTTCCTTTAGCTCGATGAAGGAGTCCACATCGAAATCCGTGACCTCTGCAGCGATCCTTGAAGGCAGGCCAGAGGGGTCAAAGAGGGATATATGCCTGACCGCTGACCTCCCTTTTACTATCCCGTCCCAGGTCTTCTCTGTCCCTGTGCCGAGCGGTGTGACGAGGCCGATCCCCGTTATAACAACGCGTCTGCGAGTCATAGCACAAGGTGTCCTCAGACCACCTGGGCCTTCTCTTTTATATAATCTATCGCATCCTGGACCTTTACAATCTTCTCTGCGTCCTCGTCAGGTATCTCGATGTTGAATGCCTCTTCAAAGGCCATCACGAGCTCTACGGTGTCGAGTGAGTCAGCACCAAGGTCATCCACAAAGGATGCCTCAGGTGTCACCTTATCGCTGTCAACACCAAGTTGCTTTGATATTATCTCCTTTACCTTTTCTTCAATGACCATATAACACCTCCCGTCTTGATTAAGACTTTTCTTTACATATACATCCCGCCATTGACATGGAACACCTGGCCTGTTATATAGTCTGCATCCCTTGAGGCAAGGAAGACAACGACACTGGCGATATCCTCTGGTTTACCAAAATGGCCAAGTGGTATAGCCCTCTTCATCTCTTCCTTGACCTTCTCCGGAAGGGCATCTGTCATGGCGGTCTCAATAAAGCCAGGGGCTATGGCATTTACCCTTATACCCCTGGATGCATACTCCTTTGCGATGGTCTTTGTCAGACCCACAATGGCTGCCTTGGAGGAACTGTAGTTTGCCTGTCCGGGATTGCCTGTGAAGGCCACAATTGATGAGATATTTATGATCCTTCCTGAGCGCTGTTTTGACATGATCCTTACGGCCTCCTTGCTACAGAGGAATGTACCCTTGAGGTTGACATCCAGCACAGCATCCCACTCTTCATCCTTCATCCTCAGTAGCAGGGCATCCTTTGTTATGCCTGCATTATTCACCAGTATATCAAGCCTCTCAAACTCCCTAATGAATGTTGCAAATGCCTTTGAGACGCTATCTGGATCTGCCACATTTAGTTCGACCGCAAGGACCTTGGCCCCCTTCTTCTCTATCTCTCCCGCGGTTGCCCTCGCGCTTTCAAGGTTTATGTCGGCTATACAGACTCCTGCCCCTTCATCAGCCATCCTCAGGGCTATCGCCCTTCCGATGCCCTGGGCTCCCCCTGTGATAAGGGCGTTAAGACCCTTAAGTCTCATATCCTCTTCTCCTGAGTCCGATGGAATAAATCGGATTATTATATAATTTAATATCTAATTAGGCAACAGGGAATGGCTCCCGCCCTGGAGATTATCTGAAGATCAGGTATTTCATCAGGGCGATAAACATTATCAGGGTGCCTGTCTTTATTATCTTGTCATACATCTCTGATATGTTTGCCTTGAAGTATTCCCTCGTGAGCACAAGGCAGAGGTGCACAGGCGAGAGGAAGACCCCTGTATAGCCTGCGGCAAAGGCGAAGGAGATCTGTGCAAGCCCCTTGGCCCCTTCAAGCCCGAGTATGATCGGGAATGTGCTTCCTACAAAGCCTATTGTCAGGCCGGTAAGGAGGCCTGAGATGAACGGAAGGAGGAAGAGTATGGGCAGCACAGGTATGCCCTTGTCAGAGAGATAGGTGCTTATGTTATTGACAGCCCCTGACAGCTCCATTACAGACTTAAATGTCATGACACCAAGGATTATTATGAGTATCTCCCATGAGAAGCCCTCCTTCAGGGTCCTTGCTATCTCTCCTGGGGAGTATCTCAGTGCAATAAAAAGCCCCAGAACACAGAGGCCGATGCTCAATGAGAGGTCCAAATGGAAGGCTATGACCATACCTATTATAAAGATCAGTGGTATAAAGCTGAGCAGTCCCCTCCATGACAATCTCCTCTCGCCCTGCCTTTCCGACCTCATCCCTGTTAATCCCCAGATTATCCCCCCACCGATGAGGGAGAGGGCATAAGGGATATTGGCAATTATCATCTCCCTTAATGGATAGTCTGTTATTGCAGATGCGAGCACAAGGCCAGGATACAGGGGAAGGACAAATTCCCATGGGTGTCTGAACAGGTAGTTTATAAAGGCCTTTTTCTCAGGGCTTATATCCACCCCCTTGGATGCCTCCTCAACCATTGGGGCTGAAAATAGGGCCCCTCCCATGGAAGGCAGGAGCCCTATTATCGCTGGCATGGAGGCCATTATTATCCTCCTGTCCCTGACCATCCCTTTGAACGAGTCCATCATCTCCTGCATAATCCCCCTCTTCCTCATCACATTCTCAAAGATCCTTATCAATGTGAGGGCCAGCATCAGTTTTATTGTTGTCTTATCCACCAGTGCCCTTATGATGGCGTTGAGAAGATCATGAGGCCTAAACCCGTAGAGCACGGCGAGTATTACAGAGGATATGGCCATGACAGGCCCAAGGCCCCATTTTTTCTTGAGGAGCAGGATTATTATCAGCAGGACAAGGGATATCTTCAGGATATCGGTCATGGACGGCTATTTGAGCTTCAGGAAGTTTCTCAGGAGGTCTTTTCCAACCTTTGTGAGTATGGATTCAGGATGAAACTGCACCCCCTCAACCCTGTGTTCTTTATGTCTAACGCCCATTATCTCGCCCATATCAGTCCATGCAGTGACCTCAAGGCAGTCGGGCAGGGTCTCGGGTCTTATGACAAGGGAATGATACCTTGTGGCCTCAAAGGGGTTTGGTAGTCCTTTGAATATAGTCTTTCCGTCGTGGTGTATCATGGATGTCTTTCCATGCATAAGCCTTGGTGCATTTACTATCTCCCCTCCAAAGGCCGCACCTATTGATTGATGGCCAAGACATACACCAAGGATCGGGACCTTTCCTGTGAAGTGCCTTATCACATCGACCGAGATACCAGCCTCCTTTGGTGTGCAAGGCCCTGGTGAGATAACGATCCTTTCTGGGTTTAGCGCCTCTATTTCGGGTATGGTTATCTTGTCATTCCTGAAGACCCTTATATCCTCTCCAAGCTCGCCAAGATACTGGACGAGGTTGTAGGTAAAGGAATCATAATTGTCTATCATCAACAGCATATCCTCGCTCCCCTTCAGACCAGGCCCTTCTCTGCCATGTCTATCGCCTTTATCATCCCCTTTGCCTTGTTCACCGTCTCCATGTATTCCCTTTCGGGTTCTGAATCAGCCACTATCCCTGCACCTGCCTGCACATAGGCATTCCTGCCTTTGAATATTATAGTCCTTATGGTTATACACATATCCATATTCCCTGAAAAACCGAAGTATCCGACACACCCTGCATACAGCCCGCGCCTTGTGGGCTCAAGCTCCTCTATTATCTCCATGGCCCTTATCTTTGGTGCGCCTGTCACGGTCCCTGCAGGGAATGTGGCCCTCAGGAGGTCAAAGGCATCCCTGTCGTTTTCAAGCCTTCCGACCACATTGGATACAAGGTGCATCACATGGGAGTATCTCTCCACGGTCATCAGTTCTGTAACCCTGACCGTCCCTATCTCTGCAACCCTTCCTATGTCGTTCCTCCCAAGGTCAACAAGCATGATGTGCTCTGCTATCTCCTTTGGATCCGACCTAAGTTCTCTTTCAAGGTGCAGGTCTTCGTCAGGGGTCTCGCCCCTCCTCCTTGTGCCTGCGATGGGCCTGAGCTCGATGATATCATCCTCAAGCCTGACCAATATCTCCGGTGAAGAGCCTGCAAGTACACATTCCCCTGTATCAAGATAAAACATATATGGTGATGGGTTTATCACCCTCAATGCCCTGTAGGCATTTACAGGGTTGGCACTCGTCCTGCGCCTGAAATTCTGTGATAGGACCACCTGGATGATGTCTCCTGACATTATATACCTCTTCGCCTTTTTTACGGCCTTCAGAAAGTCCCTCTTTGTGAAGTTCGAGGTTATGCTGGAAGGCTTGCAGATGGTCGCCTCTGGACGGACGATCCTTGATCTCAACCTTTTGACTATCCGCTCGATCTTTCTGCAGGCATTATCATAGGCAACAGAAGGTTCATCCTCCACATATGCATTTGAGATCACCTTCATGGTCTGGCTCAGGTTATCAAACACAATCAATGTATCTGTAAACATGAGGTAGAGGTCAGGGAGGTTGAGGCCCCTGTGCCCCATGTCAGGCAGTCTCTCGAAATGACGCACCACATCGTATCCGATATAACCCACAAAGCCCCCGTAGAACCTCGGAAGCCCGGGGGTAACCACAGGTCTATACCTCTTTAACTCCGCAGCCACGATCTCAAGGGGGTCATTCTTGAAATCCATCCTTTTTTTATGGCCGCCCCTCTTTATGATGACACTCCTGCCCCTCCCCTCAATGGTCATGGATGGGTTACAGCCGAGGAAGGAGTATCTTGCCCATTTCTCCCCGCCCTCAACACTCTCAAGCAGGAAGCCCTCTCTGCCCCTTAATTTGAGAAAGGCAGAGAGGGGTGTCTCGAGGTCAGCAAGGATCTCCCTGTATACAGGGATGAGGTTGCCTTCCTTTGAGCGCCTCTTGAATTCCTTGAAATCGGGGTAAAACATTTAGTATTATAACCCATAGAGGGGCCAAAAGTTAAAAATAAAAAGGGTCTTTATCCCGGTTTTAACGTTGTTTCTTTTTGCGGGTGTAGCTCAGCTGGTAGAGCACAACCTTGCCAAGGTTGGGGTCGCGGGTTCGAATCCCGTCGCCCGCTCCAGTAATTGTTGAGTCTCAAAGTCGGAGGTGTGTATAGCAGTTGGCGGCGTACCCAAGTGGCTAAGGGAGAGGTCTGCAAAACCTTTATCCGCCGGTTCGAATCCGGCCGCCGCCTCCAGGCACTCCGATGCACAGTTAAGTAGTTGGTAAAGGTCGATCACCTTCATTACGTAGACTGCCCGTCGCATTTCACCGTTGCCTGTCCACTGGTTTTAAGTTAATATAGTCTATGCATCCTTCTTCACCTATAAGGACCTTCCTGTTTGCTGTCATCCTCATCCTTTCTCAAACTGCCTTCTTTTGTAATGCCTATGGAGGGTTGTCTGATGACCTGAAGGAAGCCAGCAGGCTCATTAATGAAGGGTTATATGAGGATGCAGAATATCTGCTCCTCAGGCAGGGGGATCGGCCAGAGGCGATGTTCTTGCTTGGAAGGCTATATATGGAAGAGGGTTCTTTTGAAAAGGCAGAGGATCTTCTCAAGAAGAGTATAAGGGCATATCCCCTGCTCGGTGATTATGCCTCGATCCTGCTTGCCAGGCTATATCTATCATATGGGCGATATGAAGGGGCCATAGGGGTAGCAAGGGCGATAAGAAATCCCCTTTTAAGGCAGGACGCAGAGAGGGTGGAGTTCAATGCATTGATTGCCGCGGAGAGGGAGGATGAGGCTATAAGGGTGTTGTCCAGATATGTGAATGAGTATCCTGAGGATATGGGATCGAGGTTTCTGCTTGGAACACTCTATAAGGAGAGCGGGAGGAAGGCCCTTGCTATAAGGGTCTTCAAGGATATCTATATTAATGCCCTTGATCTTGCAGAGGAGGCCCTGATCGAGCTGAAGGGGTTAAGGGCGGATGTCTTTACAAAGGACGAGTTGATTGCAAGGGCCGAGAACCTCTTTGATAATCGTGACTATCATGCAGCAATAGCCACCTATGAGAAGGCGATGACGCTCGTTGATGATGAACAGAGGGATGAGGTTATATTTGAGATCGGGAGATGCTGGTTCAGATTAAAAGAGTATGACATGGCTGTTGAGAGTTTCAGGAAGGTCAAAGGGAGCAGGGCCTTATACTGGCAGGCAAGGTCACTCTACAGGATGGATGATAGGAAGGGCTTTGAAGAGGCTGTGGAGAGGTTCAAGAGGGAATATCCAGGGGACAGGTATCTTGCCGAGCTCCTTATTATCTCGGCAGATGACCTCAGGAGGAGGGGGGAGATAGAGAGGGCAGAAGGGGGTTACAAGAGGCTCATGGAGATGTTCCCACAGAGACAGGAGGCTGCTTTGTGGGCACTTGGGTGGATGCATTATCTTGCAGGCAATTATGATAAGGCACAGGGCTATTTCTCAAGATTGCTGGAGGGATACCGAGACAGCATCTCATACAATAAGTATCTCTACTGGTGGTTGAGGTCCTGCGAGAGGGTGTCAGGGGAATGCGGGACAAACAGGTTCCATCAGGCCAACAGGCGTTCTATAGATAATCTCTACTACGGATATCTCATAGGTTTCAGATATCCTAAGGCCAGGGCAGCCGCCACAACTGTAAGGGTATCCCCATCTTTTAAAAAACCGGATGGCGAGGTGTATGACAGGATAGAGGCCCTTACCATCCTCGGGATGAGGGAGTGGGCATCGAGGGAGATAAGGGATGCCATATCAAGGGTCAGGACGAGGGATGAATTCTTCTATCTCTGCGGGATGGCAGAGAGGGTGGGGGATTATAAGACCGTTATAGCCCTCAATGAAGAGAAGGAGGGTGATGAGTATCTTGTGTTCTCATATCCACTTGGTTACTGGAAGGTGATAAGGACCGCCTCCAAGAGATACGGCCTCGATCCCTATCTGATAGCTGCGCTTATAAGGGAGGAGAGCAGGTTCGATCCAGAGGCGGTATCCTGGGCAGGTGCATTGGGCCTTATGCAATTGATGCCGCAGACAGCAGAGAGGCTCTTAAGGGCACTGGATGGGCTGGATGCAGGGGATGTTAAGAGGAATGGGCTTATGGATGTGAGGAATAATATACTGATAGGCTCAGGCTACCTCTCCAGGCTTATAAAAGAATTTAATGCCCTGCCCTGCGCTATCGCTGCCTATAATGCAGGTGAGAATGCGGTCAGGAGATGGCTTAACAAAGGTACAGAGGTTGTTGATATCGACGAGTTTATCGAGGACATCCCGTATAAGGAGACGAGGAGGTATGTGAAGAAGGTCCTGAAGAGCTACTGGCAGTACAGGAGGCTATACGGGCTTCCCCTGAAGGGTCTTGGGTAGGCTATAGGGTGGTCTTTACTTTTTCATTTGCTTTTGATAAGTTACATGCTGATATACTATATCTGATCTTTCAGAGGAGGAGGGTATTTGTGGAGAAGATACAGGAGCTTGAGGAGAAGATCGTAAAGGTTATAGAAAGGATCAAGTCCCTGACCGAGGAGAACCGGTCTTTAAAGGAGAGGATCGGTGAGCTTGAAGAGGCCCTTGGCAGGAAGGATGAGGAGTTGAATACATTAAAGAGGGAGTTGCAGGAGGTTGATAAGCTGAGGACGACCATCGAGAGGCTCAATAACGAGCGTGAGATGGTGAAGTCACAGGTGGAGGAGCTGATAAGGGAGCTTGAATCCATCGAGGTCTAAGCATGAGATCGGTAGAGGTTGAGATACTGGGGCAGAGGTATGCCATCAAGACCGATGAGGATGAGGCATATATAAAGAGGGTTGCTGAGTATATTGATAAGAAGCTGAAGGAGATATATACCCATGCCCCTAATATCAGCCACTCAAAGGCCATGATCATGACCCTTTTCAGTGTTACAGACGAGCTCTTCAGGTTGAGGAGGAAGCAGGAGGAGATCGACAGGATGATAGAAGAGAAGACCAGGATCCTCTCCGGTTTTTTAGAATAAGGTCAAGGGCAGGCAGAGGCTGGCACAGGAGAAGGGTCGTCCCCTCCCGCGTCTGGAGGATAGAATAATTTTTTACTTTATCTTAAGCTCTTGGTTGGCCAATGGAAGAGATCAACGAATTGATGCAGGAGAGACTGAAGAAGCTTGAGAGGCTCAGAGGGATGGGTATCGAGCCTTATGGCGTTCCTTTTGACGTGAAGGATACCGCATCAGGGATATTCCAGAGGTATGGGGATAGAAGGGGAGAGGAATTTGAGGATGAGAGGATCGACTGCACCGTTGCAGGCCGTATTATCGCACTGAGGAGCTTTGGCAAGGCCACATTCGCCCATATACAGGATGGCACCGGGAAGATCCAGGTCTATTTCAGGAAGGATGTGCTTGGTGATAAATATGACATCCTGAAGAATATCGATATAGGCGATATCATAGGGGTCAGTGGCAGGCTCTTCAGGACAAAGACCAATGAGCTCACCATCGAGGTTCATGATTTCACACTCCTGTGTAAGTCCCTCAGACCCCTGCCTGAGAAGTGGCATGGTCTGAGGGATATCGAGACGAGATACAGGCAGAGGTATCTCGACCTTATCGTGAACCCTGGTGTGCGGGAGGTCTTTTTAAAACGGAGCAGGCTTATAAAGGCGATAAGGGACTTCTTTGACGAGAGGGGGTTTTTAGAGGTGGAGACACCCATGATGCAGCCGATCCCTGGTGGTGCGACTGCAAGGCCATTCAAGACACACCACAATGCCCTGGGTATAGACCTCTATCTCAGGATCGCGCCCGAGCTCTATCTTAAAAGGCTGCTTGTGGGTGGCTTTGAGAGGATCTATGAGATCAACAGAAATTTTAGGAACGAGGGCATATCAACAAGACATAATCCCGAGTTTACGATGCTCGAGTTTTACATCGCCTATGTGGATTACAGATACCTCATGGACCTTACAGAGGAGCTCCTGGTCCACCTCTGTAAGGAGGTGAACGGGGACACAAGGGTCCCTTATGGTGATGCCGGAGACGTGATAGATTTTTCTCCTCCTTGGCCAAGGCTCACGATGAAGGAGGCCATGGCAAGGGAGGGTGTTGATGAGGGGGTGTTTGAGGATAGGGAGAAGGCCCTGGAGTTTGTCATCAATAACGGGATAGATGTGGACAGGAATGCGAGCCATGGAAAGATCATAGACGAGATATTCAAGGAGAGGGTGGAACCGAAACTCATACAGCCGACATTTATAATGGACTATCCTGTTGAGCTCTCTCCACTGGCCAGGAGGAAGAAGGAGGAGCCAGGGCTTGTCGAGAGGTTTGAGTTGTTTATAGGTGCAAGGGAGATTGCAAATGCATTCTCGGAACTGAATGACCCGATTGATCAGAGGGAGCGTTTCCTCAGACAGGTTGAGGCGCGCCAGATGGGTGATGAGGAGGCAGGCTATATGGATGAGGATTTTATAAGGGCACTGGAGCATGGCATGCCCCCTGCTGCTGGAGAGGGGGTAGGGATCGACAGACTGGTGATGATCCTCACGAATTCACCCTCAATAAGGGATGTGATATTATTCCCACAGTTGAGACCAGAAAGAAGGATGGATTAATCAATTAAATATGCGCCTTCCCTACCAGTTCTTTATCGCCATCAGATACCTTAGATCAAAAAAGAGGTTCAGGGGTATCTCTATCAACACGATTATATCAATAGCTGGTGTTGCCCTTGGTGTGATGACCCTTGTGACGGTGATCTCTGTTATGGATGGGTTTCATGAAGACCTGAGGAATAAGATATTAGGGGTGAATGCCCATATAGTTGTTCAGAGCTATGAGGGCACGATAAAGGATGCAGATTCAATAAGGGGTGTGATAGGTGGGATACCAGGGGTGGTGGCGTCCTCACCATTTGTGGTGGGGCAGGTGATGCTCAGGCACGGCCAGAGGGCACAGGGGGTGGTTATAAAGGGAATAGAGCCTGACATGGAGACATACACCACGGATGTCCTGAGGCACCTTAAGGAAGGGAGGCTTGATAACCTTAAGATGGACTCCACACCACCAGGGATCATAGTCGGTATAGAACTCATGAGGAACCTCGGCCTCTTCTATGGAGACGAGGTTGATGTATTATCGCCTGTTTCAGAGATAGGCCCGCTCGGGATGATACCCAGGATGAGGAAGTACAGGGTCGTGGGTTACTTCGAGGCAGGCATGTATGAGTATGACTCGAGCCTCGCCTTCATAAATATCCATAATGCGCAGAGCTTCTTCAGGATTAAGGAGGGTGTGAGTGGACTGGAGGTCAAGGTGGATGATATATACAGGGCAGGAGAGATAGCAAAGGAGATAGAGAGGAGGCTCGGCCCACCATACTATGCAAGGGACTGGATACAGATGAATCGGAACCTCTTCTCAGCCCTCAAGCTTGAGAAGATAGTGATGTTCATAATACTCACCCTTATAATACTCGTTGCCTCTTTTAATATAATAAGCAACCTCATCATGATCGTGATCGAGAAGTCAAGGGAGATAGCCATCCTCAGGGCCATGGGTGCAACGGCAAGGGGGATCATGGTTATATTCATGATACACGGCCTCGTGATAGGGGTTGTGGGGACGGTGATCGGCACTGTCAGCGGTTATATACTGTGCCAGCTCCTCAAGACATACAGGTTCATAAGCCTCCCACCTGATATATACTATCTCAGCTATCTTCCTGTAAGGATAGACCCCTTCAATTTCCTGATCGTTTCTGTATCCGCTGTCCTCATAAGCTTTATCGCCACGATATATCCATCCCGTCTGGCATCGAGGCTCGACCCTGTTGAGCCATTGAGGTATGAATAACATGGGATCAAAGGTGTAAAATTAAAGGGGGTCCTTCTACATAACAGATGTTTAGGGCTATATTCAGGATAATAACACTGACGGTATTCAGCATCATCCTTATCATCGCCCTTGCCGTATGGAAGGGCGGTGAACCGTTTAAATGGGCAGGCAAGAGGATAGAGTACATAGGCAGGACGATGGTCGAGTTTGGTGACATAGTTGATGAGCTGATGGGCAAGAAGGAGAGGGTGGAGAAGACATACAAAGAATTGAAGGAGATCATAAAGGCCAAGGAGAAGAGGCCCGGGAAGGATGAAGAAGGTGGAGCCACTGATAAGGACAGAAGGTCTCAATAAGTCCTTTTCTACCCAGGGAGGGAGCCTCCATGTGTTGAAGGACATAGACCTTGATGTCTACAGTGGTGAGATGGTTGCCATAATGGGGCCCTCTGGTGCAGGCAAGAGTACACTCCTGCACATCCTCGGGGCGCTCGACAGACCATCGTCAGGGAGGGTCCTTTACGCCGGCAGGGAGATATTCAGGCTGGATGACGATGGTCTTGCCTCTTTCAGGAACAGGAGGATAGGGTTTGTCTTCCAGTTTCACCATCTTCTGCCCGAGTTTACGGCCATCGAAAACACGATGATGCCAGCCCTGATTAATGGGCTTGACTGGCAGGAGGCCACAGACAGGGCATACAGGCTGTTAAGAGAGGTCGGGCTTTCTGAGAGGTTGACGCACAGGCCAGGAGAGCTTTCAGGTGGTGAACAACAGAGGGTGGCTGTTGCGAGGGCACTTATGCTCCAGCCTGATGTGGTGCTTGCAGATGAGCCAACAGGCAATCTGGACACAAAGACGGCCCAAGAGCTGTTCGAGCTGATGCTGGCGCTGAACAGGGACAGGAAGATAACATTCATAGTGGTTACACACAATGAGGCCCTTGCATCAAGGTGCATGAGGGTTATAAGGATGATCGATGGGAGGATAATCCAGGGATGAGGGTGAGCATCTCCACACTTGGCTGTCCGAAGAATGTCGTGGACTCTGAACGGCTTGTCAGGTCTCTCCTGTCAAGGGGTGTCCCTGTTGTGGATGATCCCAGGGCCGCAGATATACTCGTGGTGAATACATGTGGATTTATCAGGGACGCAAAGGAGGAGTCCATTGGAGAGGTGTTGAGGCTTGCAGAGATAAAGAATAGTTCAGGGGCAAAGAGGCTGGTTGTTATAGGCTGTCTTGCAGAGAGGTATAGAGAGGAGCTCATAAAAGAGATCCCCGAGATAGACGTCATATGGGGTGTTGGTAAAGAGGGGGAGGTTGTTGAGTATTGTGAACAACTGGCAAAAGGCCGGGGGCAGGAGAGTAGAGATGGGGAGGGGGCTGCAAGGGGCACCTTGAACTCATCGTATGCCTATCTGAAGATCGCAGAGGGCTGTGATAAGAGGTGCACATTCTGTGTTATCCCCTCTATCAGGGGCAGATTCAGGAGCTTTAAGCCTGATGTGATATTGAGTGAGGCTGAACAGCATATAAAGAACGGGATAAGGGAGATAATACTCATTGCACAGGACATCACCAGTTACGGCAAGGGTCTGAAGGGCTATAATCTCCTATCACTATTAAGGGATCTTACATCCCTGAGCGGGGAGTTCTATATCAGGCTTTTATATCTATACCCGACAGGGATCAAGGATGAACTTATAGGGTTTATAGCTACAAATGACAGGATACTTAAATACCTGGATATCCCCCTCCAGCATTCTGAAGACAGGATACTCAGGCTCATGGGCAGGAGCGGTACGAAGAGGGCGTATCGGGATCTGCTGAGGAGGCTCAGGCAGGATATCCCTGACATTGCACTGAGGACCACCTTTATCGTTGGGTTTCCCACAGAGACCGAGGAAGAGTTTAAACACCTTATTGACTTCATAGAGGAGATAGGCTTCGATAGGCTCGGTGTATTCAAATATTCGAGGGAGGAGGGGACATACGCAGGCAGGCTTAAAGGCCATATACCTGAGAAGGTGAAGCAGAGGAGATATGATGAGATCATGAGGCGTCAGGCCCTTATATCCCTTACAAAGAACAGGGAGCTGATAGGCAGGAGGTTCAGGGCGATCATCGATGGTGTTGATAGGGGTGTGGCGATAGCAAGACTCTACAGTCATGCCCCAGAGGTTGATGGTGTGGTGGTGATCGAAGATAAACAAAGGGCCATAAAGACAGGCGATCTCGTGGATGTTGAGATCGTGGAGGCTGATGTGTATGATTTAAAGGCCGTGCTGGTTGATCCTTCCCCATGAGGGTATATGAGATCATAAAGAAGAAGAGGGATGGTCATGCCCTGGAGAGGGAGGAGATCGAGTTCCTCCTTGAGGGTTATCTCAGGGGTGATGTGCCTGACTATCAGATGTCAGCCTTTCTTATGAGCGTCTTCTTCAGGGGGATGGATGGAGAGGAGACGAGATGTCTTACCGAGACAATGCTCCGTTCGGGTAGCCTCCTTGACCTGTCTGACATCCCTGGCAGAAAGGTCGACAAGCACAGCACAGGTGGTGTTGGTGACAAGGTGAGCATCATCCTTACCCCCCTTGTGGCCTCGGCAGGGCTTATCGTCCCCATGATGACAGGCAGGGGGCTTGGGCATACAGGTGGCACAATGGATAAGCTTGAGAGCATCCCTGGATTCAGGACGACCATGACCAATGATGAGATAAAGGAAGGACTGAGGAGGGTCGGTTGCGTCATGGTCGGGTTCTCTGAAGAGATGGCACCCCTTGACAGGAGGCTCTATACATTGAGGGATGTTACAGCGACCGTGGATTCCATCCCGCTTATAACGGCGAGCATAATGTCAAAGAAGCTTGCAGAGGGTATAGATGGCCTTGTCCTTGATGTGAAGACAGGCTCGGGTGCCTTTATGAAGGATATCGATGATGCAAGGGCGCTGGCAGGGTCGATGGTCAAAATAGGTAACTCCATGGGTGTGAAGACCGTGGCAGTGATCACAGATATGGATGAGCCACTTGGCATGGCGGTCGGGAATGCCATTGAGGTGAATGAATGTATAGATGTCCTGAATGGTAGGCAGATAGACGACCTCCTTGAGGTGACCCTGTATCTTGGTGCGATGATGCTCAGGGTGGTGGGGATGGAAGAGGAGACTGACAGGGCTGTGGAGAGGCTCAGGGGTCTTATAAAGGACGGTTCTGCCCTTAAGAAGTTTATCGAGATGGTGGAGTTTCAAGGGGGGAATCCTGCCATTGTGGAGAGGCGTTCGTTACTGCCCCATTCATGCCTGAGTGTTGAGGTCACATCTGATAGAGAAGGCTTTATTACCGCGATAGATGCAGAGAAGGTAGGGATTGCATCCATGATGCTTGGTGCAGGCAGGGAGAGGATGGATTCTGATATAGACCATGCCGCTGGCATCGTGCTTGAAAAGAAGGTTGGTGATTATGTGGGCAGGGATGACGTCCTGTGCACCTTCTGCACCTCAAGGGAGGAGGCCGTCTCCATGGCAGAGAGGATATTCCTTGAGGGTGTCAGGATAGGCGACACCCCGCCTGAAAAGAGGAGCAGGATATTAGAGGTTGTTGCATAGCCTATGTGAGTAACCCCGTCTTAAATTCAAAATTCTCCATATTCTGCAGCCGCTATCTGAAACAGTTTTGCGAATATGTGGTAGCATATCCCTCTCGCAGCCTCGATGGTGATTAACAGATGGGGTCTGGTGGTTCGGAGGACATACCTCTACCACCCCGAGCCATGGTCTGTTATGTATACGCTGAGGTCATGTCTCTGAAAAATGTGCTCTCAGGATCAACAAGAGCCTTTTGAGTATATCTCTTCTGATAAAATATTCATGGAGTTGTAAAATAGATAAAGGCCCGGAGGAGGGGAGGGATGTCCTGTCTGTCCAATAAAGAAGAGCTTGCCTATGAACTCAGACAGGCATTTGAAGCGGTCTCACCATTTATAGAGAAGCACACACTCATAGTCTGTCCACAATGTGAGGATGTATGCTGTATTGATAAACATGGCAGATATGATGAGGATGATATCTTATTCTTAAGTGCCCTTGGTGTAGAGGTGGTGGACAGCAATGGCCTGAAGGAGACGGATCCATGCCGTTACCTTACAGAGAAGGGTTGTTCCCTGCCAAGGTGGAGGAGGCCCTTCAGGTGCACCTACTTCTTCTGTGACACCCTGCTCAGGAGTCTGGAGGGGGATGATGCCAAGTTCTACAGGGCGTTTGTTGATTATCTTCAGTGCCTGATATATCTGAGGCAAAGACTGAGGGGTCTGAGGGATGATCCTTCGAAATGAGGACATAAGAGAGGTCATCGCAGAGATACCCGAGGGACACAGGCACCTGAGGACGACCATCGTGCTTCAGGATGGCTCGGAGATCACCTTTCAGGAGGCCACTATTGCTAATATTGTGAGGGCCTATATTAATATAAAGACACACCCTCAAAGACAGAGGGTTGTGTTGAGGGGCAGGATGCTTGAGGATAAAAAGGATGGTTATGCCGAGTGGCAGTTAATCGAGGAGGGCGATCATGATTAAACGGATAAACTCAGAGGTCTATCACCTTCTTCATCCCAAGATGACTTTCTTCCTGACGAGCATAAGCAGGAAGGGCGTACCAAATGTGATGACCTGTGCATGGGCCACGCCTGTGAGTGATGAGCCACCGATTGTCGTTGTCTGTGTGTCCAGGGACAGCCACACATCAGCACTTATCAGACAGACAAGGGAGTTTGTTATAAATATCCCTGTAAAGAGACAGCTTGAGGCACTCTGGATCTGTGGCAGGACCTCTGGCAGGGATGTGGATAAGTTCAAAGAGGCAGGGTTGAGGTATCACCCTGGCAGGATGGTAAGGGCCCCGATTATTGAGGGATGCATAGGATATATTGAGTGCAGGGTGTTGAGGTGTGTGGTTGCAGGGGAATGTAACGCGTTCTTTGGTGAGGTTGTGACCGCCTATGCAGACACACGGTTCTTCAAAAGGGGCTCGTGGGTTGATACGGCAGAGATTCCATTTCACCTTGCTGGCAGAAAGATGGTATATTTCAGAGGATGACAGGGATCATGGGGATTAGGTTAGTTAAAGAGGAGCGCAGGTCAGCCATATTGAAACAGCCTGCCTTTGGATGTTTGAGGGATGTCCCATCCATAAACATAACAAGGGGGTGTATGCACTCCTGCGTTTATTGTTACGCAAGGGGGTTTACTGATGCACCACCCAAGGGAGAGGTTTATCTTTACAGGAATTTAGCAGAGAGGCTTGAAAGGGAGCTTGAGAGGAAGAGGAGGATACCCCTATGGGTGTCATTCAGCACGGCCTCTGATGCCTTTCAGGATATGGATGAGGTGCTGAAGGTCACATATGCCTGCATGAGGGTGCTTCTTGAGAGGGGCATAGGTATAAGCTTTCTCACAAAGGGGAGGATACCTGATGATTTTATCGGACTATTCAGGAGGTTCCCTGATAGGGTAAAGGCAAGGATAGGGATAGTCTCCCTTAATGAAGAATACAAGAGGCTCTTTGAGCCATATTCAGCCACACCATTTCTGAGGCTCAGGAATATAAGGAGGCTTGTAGAGGCAGGTGTGGATGTATCGGTAAGGGTTGACCCTGTAATACCAGGCGTCACTGATTCAGATGGATCGTTTGAGCATCTCGTTAAGGGGCTCAGGGCATCGGGCGTGAGGGAGATCTCCATCAGTGCCATCATAATGAGGCCGTCGATAATGAGACTCTTTGATGAACTCCCACGAAGCATAGCATGGAGGATTATTAAGCTCTACCAGGGACAACCCTATCAAAGGGTTATTACATCGGCCAGGACAAGACTGCTGCCAAAGGCTCTGAGGATGGACATCTATGGGAGGTTCAAGGCCATTGCCAGAAGATATGGACTGGACACGAGGGTCTGTGGCTGCAAGAACCCTGACCTTCCATGGGAGTTCTGCAGTCCCTGGGTTGATGGTGGAGGCCTTATCGAGAGGCAGGCCCTGTTGTTCTGATTCAGACTTAAAGGGTTTCATGAGATAATTGTTGTAATATATTGAAAATAAAAGAAAAATTTGTGGTAGGGAGGTGCTATCATGCTTCTCTATCTTGTTCAGCATGCAGAGGCAAAGAGTGAGGAGGAAGACCCCCAGAGGGGCCTCACTGATAGGGGCCTTGCTGATATCGAAGGGGTTGCATCCTTTGCAGAGAGGGTGGGCGTTAAGGTGTCACAGATATTCCATAGTGGTAAGACAAGGGCATTGCAGACGGCAGAGGTCCTCTCACGGCACCTCAGGCCCGAGAAGGGCATCTCCCAGACAGATGGTCTTGCGCCGATGGATGATCCATTCATATGGTTTAAGCGCACCATGGACATGGATGAGGATATCATGCTTGTGGGTCACCTTCCGCATCTTGCAAGGCTTGCAGATCTACTCCTTTATGGAGACACGGATAAGGGAATCGTTGATTTCAGGATGGGTTGTATCCTTGCCCTTAAGAGGGCAGATGACGGGAGCTGGTCTGTGCAGTGGATGGTTACGCCCGAGGTGGCCAAGGGTGCTTGAAGTTTATGATGTGTTAGTTTGAGGTTGATATTATGACCGAGCTTTTGGTGACTGTATTGGTGATAATCGGGGTTGCCTCCTTCGTCCTTTTGCTCGTGTTGCTGGCACGAAGCTCAAGCACAAGATTGCTCAAGATAGAGTCCAGCCTCCAGTCTATTGAGAAGAATAATGAAAGGCTTGAGAGGGCGATAAGGGAGGAGATGTTCAGGAACAGGGAGGAGGTTGCCAATAATGCCAGACAGCTGAGAGAAGAGGTGAGCAGGTCCTTGAAATCATTGAATGATTCCCTGATCAATCAATTCGAGGCCTTTTCAAAACAGCTTGTTGCGCTTACACAGTCCAATGAGCAGAGGCTGGAGAGGATGCGGGACACTGTTGAGGAGAGATTGAGGTTATTACAGGAGGACAATGCGAGGAGGCTGGAACAGATGAGGGAGACGGTTGATGAAAGGCTCCACTCAACATTAGAGAAACGGCTGGGCCAGTCTTTTAAACTTGTAAGCGATAGATTAGAACAGGTCTATAAAGGCCTGGGAGAGATGCAGGCACTGGCCGTTGGGGTGGGTGATCTGAAGAGGGTTCTGTCAAATGTGAAGACCAGGGGCATCCTTGGAGAGATACAGTTGGGCAGGATCCTTGAGCAGATCTTGACCCCTGAGCAGTACGCAAGGAATGTGGTCACCAAGAAGGGCGGCAGGGAGGCTGTAGAGTATGTCATCAAGCTCCCGGGCAGGGACGATACCAATGGTTTTATATATCTACCAATAGACTCCAAGTTTCCCATTGAGCACTACCACTCACTCGTGGATGCGTATGAGAAAGGAGACCAGGCAAGGGTTGATGAGGTCTCGAAACTCCTTGAAAACACGATAAAGAAGTGTGCCAAGGATATAAGGGATAAATACATTGATCCTCCAAATACAACCGATTTCGGGATCATGTTTCTGCCTGTTGAGGGTCTCTATGCTGAGGTTGTGAGGAGGACGAGCCTGATGGAGAGTTTACAGCGAGATTTCAAGGTGAATGTGGTGGGACCATCAACGCTGTCGGCGTTCCTTAATAGCCTGCAGATGGGTTTCAGGACCCTGGCAATTGAGAAGCGGTCGAGTGAGGTCTGGACACTGCTTGGAGCTGTCAAGACAGAGTTTGGCAAGTTTGGCGGGCTCCTTGAGAAGACCAAGAAGAAGCTGGATGAGACGGCCAATGTTATAGATGATGCAGCAAGGAGATCGCGTGTGATAGAAAGACGATTGAGGGATGTTCAGGAGCTCCCACCGTCTGAGACCATTGAGTTATTAGGGGATACAGGGGGTTTAAGGTACGATGAGGATGACAAGTGATTCAATAGGCATGAGTAAGACAGGTGTATAAATATCTTGATCTGAGGGGAGGGCATATCATGTCAGAGAAACTCAGTCATGAGGAGTTTGTAAAGAGGGCAATAGTCAGCCTGCGAAAGGATGGATACAAGGGTATCCATTCGGTGTATTCCGGATTTAACGAGGCATTCAAGAAGTATTTTGATGGTGAGAACCCCGTTGAGGTTACAAACAGGCTTGCAAAGGAGGGGAAGATCGTGATAAGGCCTGTTAAGGGCGGGGTGATGCTTTATCTGCCAGAGGATGCGCCCCAGCCAAGGAGTTCGGCTGACGAGGCACTGAGGAAGATGGGACTGTAAAAAAGGTCATTACACAAGGAGGAGGATGAATGGGTATCAACGAACAGGCAAGGGAGCTGAGGAGGATATGGTCTGGTTTTCAGCAGGCAAGGGTCCTCCTTACGGCAAACAACTACAGGGTGTTTGACCATCTAAGGTCAGAGAGGACAGCAGGTTGGCTGTCCAGGAGGATAGGGACAGACAGGCGTGCCACAGAGATACTGCTTGACGCACTGACAGCGCTCGGGCTCCTCAGGAAGAGGGATGGTAAATACAGGAATACACCTATGGCGATGCGTTTCCTTGTCTCAGACAGCCCTTATTATCAGGGTAACATCATAAGACATGTGGATGTCCTCTGGAGGAACTGGTCAGGCCTTGACGATGTCATGAAGAATGGTGTCCCTTCCCAGAAGGCACAGGACTTTGACTCCTTCATAAGGGGTATGCATGACATTGCCAGGCTGAAGGCAGACAGGGTTATAGGGATGCTTGAGCTCAAAGGTATAGAGAGGGCACTTGACCTCGGAGGTGGTCCGGGGACATATGCGATGGAGATGGCAAAGAGGGGGATAGAGGTGGTGCTCTTTGACAGGCCTGAGGCCATAAAGATTGCAAGGAGGCTGGTGGCTGAATCAGGGGTTGAAGGCGTTGAATACATGGAGGGCGATTTTATGAGTGATGACATAGGCCATGGATATGACCTCATCCTGGTGAGTCAGATACTCCATGCATATTCAGACAGGGAGTGTATAAGGATCATCAGGAAGTGCAGGAGGGCATTAAACCCTTCTGGGGTGATCGCCATACAGGAGTTCCTCATCAATGAGCAGAGGACAGCCCCTTTACAGAGTGCACTCTTTTCAGTGAACATGCTCGTTAACACAGAGGCAGGAAGGTGTTACACACCCCGAGAGATGAAGGGATGGCTCAGGGGCTCAGGGTTTACACGCATAAAGGTGAAACCCCTTGAGGACGCGGTGCTCATTGAGGGCAGAAAGGGGTGATGGGGGTCAGGGGTTAAGGGCGTTTGGTTGTGATGACCATCAGGGAGCAGACAGAGGAGATAGAAAGGCGTATACTCCATCCGAATGCGTGTCTCAGCTCAGAGAGCAGGGGAAGGCTCAAGAAGGAGAGGGAGGGCGAGATAAGGACATGCTTTCAGCGCGACAGGGACAGGATCATCCACTCCAAGGCCTTCAGGAGGCTGAAACACAAGACCCAGGTCTTCCTTGCCCCAAAGGGTGACCACTACAGGACACGCCTCACCCATACTCTCGAGGTATCCCAAATAGCCCGCACCATCTCAAGGGCTCTCAGGCTCAATGAGGACCTCACCGAGGCCATAGCACTCGGGCATGACCTGGGCCATACCCCTTTTGGTCATGCAGGCGAGGATATCCTGAGGGAGATATACCCAGGGGGGTTCAACCACTATGAACAGAGCCTCAGGGTTGTTGATGTCCTCGAAAAGAATGGGCAGGGTCTCAACCTTACACATGAGGTGAGGGAGGGGATACTCAGGCATTCAAAGGGCAGGGGAGAGATATTCACATCTACAGAGGCCGAGACCCTTGAGGCACAGGTTGTGAGGGTCTCGGATGTTATCGCCTATGTGAATCATGACCTTGATGATGCGATGAGGGCTGGTGTTATCAAGAAGTCGCACATACCACCTGAGTTCCTGAGGCTTGGAGACTCCCATGCCAAGAGGATAGATACAATGGTGAAGGATGTGATATACACATCCCTCTCAACAGGCCTAAGGCATATAAGGATGAGCCAGGAGGTGAAGGGGCTCACCTATGCCCTGAGGGACTTCCTCTATGAGAATGTCTATGAGAGTGAGGTGGCAAAGAGGGAGTTTACAAAGGCACGGAAGATACTGCATGACCTCTATAACTACTACCTTAAACATCCTGAGGAGGTCTTCAGGGAGTTTCCAAAGGAGGATATAGGGGATAAGGAGAGGCTCGTCTGTGATTTTATAGCAGGGATGACCGACAGGTTCGCCCTGATGATGTATGAGAGGCTCTTCCTCCCACAGCCCTGGATGGTCTTCTAAGAGCCGGTGGCGTGTTAGATCAAAATTGACTGTCCGCGAAATGGGCTACTGGTTCGATCAAAATATTGTCCGCGTAAGATATTCCCTTTAACATCTCTATAGGCTTGGCC
>MTOQ01000033.1 GCA_002011735.1 Nitrospirae bacterium JdFR-81
TCAGTCTTATTGACTTGCTTTCTTGTAGACACTACAATATTTCCAAGGCGAGAGAACCTGACTTACAACACTCTCTATTTTAAGCGGACAGTAGTGATATAAGGATGTTAACAAAAACTTGTGTCTTCCAGCATGAGATTTAAGGGGGGATCATGGATGTCATACAGGCAATAAAGGAGAGGCGTTCTATAAACTTTTTTGAAGCAGGAAGAGAAATCCCTGATTCTACTTTAAAGGAGTTACTTGAGCTCGCCAATCTTGCGCCTTCATCATTCAATCTTCAGCCATGGAAGGTGGTTGTTGTGAAAGACCCCGAAAAGAAAAAGGCATTAAGAAGGTGTGCCTTTGATCAGCCCAAGGTGGAGGAGGCATCTGCTGTATTGATAATCATTGCCGATCCGATGGCAAAAGAAGAGAATATCGAGAGGATGCTCGACAGCTGGCAGAGGCTTGGATACATGAGCCCCGAAATGAGAGAGACATATAAGGAGATGGCAAATAACCTTTATGGCACCCCTGAAAGTGAACAGAGGAGGTTATTTGCAGTAAAGAACACCTCACTATTTGCCATGAACCTCATGATCGCTGCAAAGGGCCTTGGTCTTGAAACCCATCCCATGGATGGATTTGATGAGGAATGCGTGAAAAGGGAGTTTGACATCCCTGATGATAAGGTCATCCCCATGCTGATAGCTGTTGGTTATCTCAGATCAGGTGTTACACTCCTTCCAAGGGCCTTCAGGAGGGATGTGGATGAGTTTGTAAGATATGAAAGATATTAATAAGAGACCTATTGCGATCCTTTCATCCATTCCTGATGAATTATCACTGGTCAAGGCAAAGGTCAGTAATCTCAAGAGGCTCTCTATAACAGGCAAAATAGCCTATAAAGGTGAATTATCAGCCCATGATGTGATCCTGCTTAATACAGGGATCGGCAAGGTGAATGCTGCACATTCTGTAACCCTGCTCATGGAACACTTCTCCCTGGTTTTTGTGATATTGTGCGGTATTGGTGGTGCCTATCCTGGTTCAGGTATTGAGATAGGGGACATCGCCATCGCCTCAAAGGAGATATACGGCGATGAAGGGGTGTATGGTTCATTAAGGGGGATGGAGGAGATAGACATACCCATCCTGAGGAAAGGTGGTAAGAGGTATTTTAATGAATTCCCCCTTGATAAACGACTCGTTAAAAAGGCCATATCGTTAGGCTCATCATTTGAAGGGATAAGGGTCAAACAGGGCCCTTTCATCACCCTATCATCTGTCTCAGGCACACCAGAAAGGGCAGCCGAGGTGGGAAGGTGGTTCAATGCCATATGTGAGAATATGGAAGGTGCTGCCGTTGCCCATGTATGCAGAATCTATAACCTCCCCTTGCTTGAGATAAGGGGCATAAGTAATATAGCAGGCACGAGGGACCGGAGGGGATGGGATCAGCAGACTGCCTCAAAAAATTGTCAGATGCTTGTCATGGAGTTTATCAGGTCACTTTAGATGGATAAGAGGAAGATAGCACAGCTCATAATTGCAAGGCTTGATGGTGATGAGATCAGCAGGGGTTTCAGATACTATCAGTCCCTCGTAAGAGAGGGCATAGGCGGGTTTATCATCTTTGGTGGGGATGCAAGGGAGGTGAGGGATGGAATAAGGAGGCTCCAGAAAGGGGCAGAATACCCGCTCTTTATAGCCTCTGACCTTGAACAGGGACTTGGTCAGCAGATAAGGGGCGGGACCACCTTCCCCCCTCCAATGGCGATCGCATCAGCCATTGATAGAAATAGCAGAGAGGATGTGAGTCTGTTAAGGGATGTCATAGATGCGATTGCGATCGAGGCAAAGGCGGTCGGGATCAACCTCATACTCGCCCCTGTAGCTGATGTAAACACAAACCCTGAAAACCCCATAATCTGCACAAGGGCATTCTCTGACAGGCCAGAGGTGGCAGGCTGGTTTGTGAAGGAATATATAAAAGGGCTTCAGAGGCACGGTATTATGGCATGTGTAAAACATTTCCCAGGACATGGTGACACCTCTGTCGATTCCCACCTTGCTGTCCCGATTGTAAAGACTGATAGGAGGAGGCTGCATAATGTAGAGCTCTATCCATTCAGGGCAGCGATAGAGGCAGGTGTGGGGATGGTGATGGTGGGCCACATAGTGGTTCCTGCAATTGATGAGACCATCTCTCCGTTCTCTAAGAGGGTGGTGACAGGGCTTTTAAAGAGGAGGATGGGGTTCAAGGGGCTTGTGATAACGGATGCCATGAATATGAAGGCGGTAAAAGACCAGGGTGATGATGCGTATTCCATGGCACTCAAGGCAGGCATTGATCTGATACTCCATCCCGAATCTCCTGAAAGGGTAATGGATGTGCTTTATAAGGATGGGAAGTCCCTCATGCCCCATATAGAGAGGGCATTCAACAGGGTCATCATGGTGAAGAAGAGGATGAGGATTGAGCCCGTGGATATCCGTCATATTGGTAAAAAGGTGCACATGGATCTATCACGGAGTATCACCAGGAAGTCCATACAGATCAGGGCCCAGCCGCCTTCAGATATCAAGAAGGTCCTCTCCAGAGAGACCACCATGCTTGTGATCGATGACGACAACCTTGGCTCAGGCAGTCCCCTCTATCATTCTATCAGGAGGTACATCCCAGGACTCAGGCTTATCTATGTTGATAATAACCATAGGGATGGATTGGGCTCGATCCTCAGGCCCATCTCGCGCAGACCGCTGATTATAGCCGTCTTCTCAAGGATATCAGGCTTTAAGGGAAGGGCATGGTTGAGCAGGAGGCTGCTGTCTTTATTAAATAAGGCCGTCAAGGCCTCTGGATGTTCTGTGGTCCTGGGATTCTGCTGTCCTTACATACTGAGAGATATAGAGGCTGACCTTGTAATCAATGGATTCTCCGATACCGATGTTGCCCAGGAGTGCTCTGCAGAATTGCTCTACAGGATCATAAGGATGGCGAACTCAGGGCAAGGGTGAACACATAGATATCACCTGCGCCAGCCTCTTTAAGTGTCCTTGAACATTCCATCACTGTTGCCCCTGTTGTCATCACATCGTCTATGAGCATTATCCTCTTTTTATATATCAGCCCTCTCTCATTCACACTGAATGCCCCTCTTATGTTCCTCCTCCTCTCATTCGCCGATAGGCCTGCCTGTGGTAACGTATCCCTCGTCCTCACCAGGGAATTCACCAGAAGTGGCCTCCCAAGGCCCTTTGACACATACCTTGCAATCAATGCAGACTGGTTAAACCCCCTCTGCCTAAGCCTCCTTCCATGTAATGGCACGGGTATGATCACATCAACAGATGGCATGGGAAGCCTCAGCAGTAACTCTGCCAGTGGCGAGGAGAGCCTCTTTATACCATGATACTTCATCTCCTTTATCGCCACCTCCAAACCTCCACGATACAGCCCATAGCCCCTTGCATATGTGAAGGGCGGTTCATCCCTGAGGCAGTCGCCACACATGGTCGCAGCACCGGAGACAATGGGCCTACCACACCGCCTGCACATGGTGCCATTGTATGGTGAGATGGCCTGCCAGCATTCAGGGCATATAGGTGCTATCCTGTGGTTGATGGAGGATGCGCTACAGATGGGGCATGACTGCGGGAAGAGGATGTCCAGCAATCTCTCAACCATCACCGAGTATGAGGCTTCTGCCTGTCATCTCATCAGGCCTTTCTATGCCCATTATCTCAAGTATGGTGGGTGCAACATCGGCAAGAATCCCCCTCTCCCTCAGCCTGAGGCCCTTCTTCAGGATTATGAATGGGACAGGATTCATTGTATGCGCGGTATGAGGATGGCCATTGCTCTTCATCTCGTCACAGTTTCCATGATCAGCCGTTATTATCATCATACCGCCTGTGGACATAACCTTCTGTGCAATCCTCTTCAGACACTCATCGATCACCTCACACGCCCTTATGGCAGCCCTCATAACACCTGTATGACCGACCATATCAGGATTGGCAAAGTTAAGGAGGATGAAGTCATACATACCACTGTCTATCCTCCTTATAACCTCCTCTGTCACCTCATAGGCGCTCATCTCTGGCTTATGGTCGTATGTGGGCACATCCTTTGGAGAGGGGATAAGGCACCTGTCTTCACCTGGGAAGGATCTCTCCTCTCCACCATTAAAGAAATAAGTGACATGGGCATATTTCTCTGTCTCCGCAATCCTGAGCTGTCTGAGTCTATTCTTACTGAGGATCTCGCCCAGGATATTCTTGAGCTGGACAGGAGGGAAGGCAACAGGGAATGTGAAGGTCTCATCATAAAGGGTCATGGTCACATATGAGCTCAGGCTCGGGGCATTCCCCCTCAGGAAATGGGTGAAATTCTTGTCATTCAATGCCCTTGTCAGTTCCCTTGCCCTGTCTGCCCTGAAGTTGAAGAATATTGCAGAGTCTCCATCCCTCATCCTGCCCACTGGTTCAGAATTGTTGTAGATTACAGATGGGGTGATGAACTCATCAGTCTCCCCCTTTCTATACCCCTCCTCCACCGCCTCTATGGCCGAACCCACGATCCTCCCGTTGCCATGCACAATCGCCCTGTACGCCTTCTCTATCCTCTCCCACCTCTTGTCCCTGTCCATCGCCCAGTATCTCCCGGAGACCGTGGCAATCCTTGCGGATGGCCTCTGTCTTAGAAACTCCTCAAGCCCTCTTATATACTCTATACCTGATTTCGGAGGGGTGTCCCTTCCATCCATAAACGCGTGTATGAATATCCTTTCAACACCTGACTCAATGGCCATATCTATAAGTGCATATAGATGTTTGATGTGGCTGTGTACACCACCGTCAGAGACGAGTCCAAGGAGGTGGAGGGCCCTGTTGTTCGACCTTGCTGAATCCATGGCCCTGATGAGTGCAGGATTCGTTTTGAATTCACCATTCTTTATTGCCTTATTGATCCTTGCAAAGTCCTGATAGACGATCCTCCCTGCACCAAGGTTCAGATGACCCACCTCTGAATTCCCCATCTGGCCCTCAGGCAGTCCAACCGCCTCACCAGAGCACTCAAGTATCGTGTTGGGATAGTCCTTTAACAGACCCCTGTAAAAGGGGATGTCTGCAAGCCTGGTTGCATCCACCGCCGGGTCTCTACCCACACCCCAGCCGTCAAGGACTATGAGCATAAGGGGTCTCATCTTACAATCATCTCAAGGAGTGCCTTCTGGGTATGGAGCCTGTTCTCGGCCTGATCAAAAACAACGCTCTGGGATGAATCTATGACATCGTCCGTTATCTCCTTGCCCCTGTGGGCAGGAAGACAGTGCATCACAATGGCATCAGGCCTTGCGAGTGAGAGCAACCTCCTGTTCACCTGATATTCCCTGAATACCTCCTCCCTCATGCTGGCCTCCCCCTCCTGTCCCATACTCACCCAGACATCGGTATACACAACATCGGCATCCCTTACCGCCTCTTCGGGTGAGCTCATGACCCTGATATCGGCATTGATTGAGGCGGCCCTTTCATATATCGTCCTGTCAGGCCCATAACCATCAGGGCATGCGAGTGTCAGGTGTATACCTGTCAATGAAGAGGCCTCAATCAATGAATTTGCAACATTATTACCATCACCCACGTAGGCCATCTTTATACCCTCCAGCCTGCCCTTCTTCTCAAGGATGGTCATCATATCTGCAAGGGCCTGGCATGGGTGGTGGAGGTCTGTAAGGCCATTGATTACAGGGATGGTTGCCTCTTTTGCGAACCTCTCTATGGTCTCGTGGGAGTATGTCCTTATCACTATAGCGCTCAGGTATCTTGAGAGGACCCTTGCAGTATCCTCTATGGTCTCCCCCCTCCCAAGCTGTAATTCGTTGGCATTTATATATATCGCCTGTGCACCCAATTGATATATCCCGGTCTGGAATGATATGCGTGTCCTTGTAGAGGCCTTATCAAAGAGCAGGCCTATACTCTTACCTATCAGAGGACACCCTGACATCCCCTGTGAGGACTTCATCTTGATCGCACGGTTGAGGAGGTCTTCTGTCTCCTCCTTTGAAAGGTCAAGCACTGTGAGGAAGTCTCTCTTCATGGATCAAAACCCCTTTATTCAGACCCTCTCAAAGACATTCTCAAGGACCTCTATGAGACGATCGATCTCCCTCTCTGTTATGGTCAATGGGGGGGTGAAACGGAGGACATTCCCTCCTGTACAATTTATCAGCACGCCCCTCTCTGCACACCTCTCAACTATCGGGCCACCATTCTTCGTTATCTCCATGCCGATAAGCAATCCCTTGCCCCTTATATCTGCAACGATCGATGGGAACTCCCTTTTGATCCTCCTGAGACCCTCCATAAGGTATTCACTCATACGATTACAGTTATCCAGTATAAACCCATCCTCTATGAGCGTCTCAATGGTCGCAACTGCCGCAGCACATGCAAGGGGGTTACCACCGAATGTTGAGGCATGACTCCCATGCTGGAATGACTCTGCCACCTTCTCCCTTGCAAGTATCGCACCAATAGCGACCCCTCCTCCAAGGCCCTTTGCGAGACAGATTATATCAGGCTCTATGCCAAAATGCTCATAGGCAAAGAGCCTGCCTGTCCTGCCCATCCCTGTCTGAACCTCGTCAAGGATCAGCAGTATCCCCTTCTCATCACACAACTGACGCACATCCCTGAGATAGTCATCTGATGGAACCCTCACCCCTGCCTCTCCCTGTATGGGCTCGAGCATCACCGCACAGGTCTTGGCTGTTATGGCCTCTCTAAGGGCGTCTATGTCATTAAAGGGCACGTGCCTGAACCCCTGCAACAATGGTTCAAACCCCTTCTTGAACCTCTCCTGTCCTGTTGCGCTCAGTGCGCCCATTGTCCTTCCATGAAACGAGTTATAGGCTGTTATAATCTCGTATCTTTCAGGGCCATAATGGTCATTTGCATACTTTCGAGCGAGCTTTATCGCAGCCTCAACCGCCTCTGCACCTGAATTACAGAAGAAGGCCCTGTCCGCAAAGGAGTTCTCGACCAACAGACGGGCGAGCCTGACCTGAGGTTCTATATAATAGAGGTTTGAGACATGGAGGAGCCTCTGGGCCTGCTTCTGGATCGCCACCACCACCCTGGGATGACAATGGCCAAGGCAATTTACCGCTATACCGCCTACAAAGTCAAGGAACTCCTTACCTTCAGAGTTCCATACCCTCGCACCCCTCCCCTTGATCAGCACAATGGGGGCACGATTATAGGTATTTATAAGGTATCTCCTTGAGTCTCCAATGATCCTCTTTTCCACATAGAAATATAACATAAACACCCATGGTTACGAAAGGGACAAGGAGGGGATCTGTGGATCATAATGTATGTTATTATTAATATTATGAAGGTTGTTGTTGCAATGAGCGGAGGCGTTGACTCCTCTGTATCTGCGTATCTACTCAAGATGCAGGGTTATGATGTTGTTGGCCTCAGCCTCCAGCTATGGGACAGGAGGGGGCTTGAGGGTGCAAACAGGTGCTGCTCTGTCGAGACGATCGAGATCGCAAAGGCTATCGCAAGGAGGATAGGGATAGAACATCATGTCGTTGATGTCAGGGATGCATTTTATAGATATGTGATCGAGGAGTTCTGCAACTCTTATGTCTCGGGCCTGACACCCAACCCGTGCATCCTTTGTAATAGGCACATAAAGTTCGACTTCCTCCTGATGAAGGCGAGGGAGCTGGGCGCAGGGATGATCGCAACAGGCCATTACGCCAGGATAAAAGGCCCGTCCCATGGATCACAGGCCAGGGAGAGATTCCTCCTTATGAAGGGACAGGACCAGAGGAAGGACCAGTCATATGTCCTGTATGTAATGACACAGGAACAGTTATCAAAGACCATCTTCCCCCTTGGAGGGCTGACAAAGGACAGGACAAGGGAGATCGCGAGGGAGGCAGGGCTTGAGAATGCCCTGAGGGCCGAGAGTCAGGAGATATGCTTTGTTGGTGAGGACGGCTATGGTGGCTTTATAAGGCACTTCAGTGAGGATGTGTTGAGGGAGGGGCAGGTTGTTGATATCAATGGCGAGGTGTTAGGCGTGCATAAGGGTATCGCATTCTATACAGTGGGTCAGAGGAAGGGACTGAATATACCATCAAAGGAACCATTGTATGTGATCGCGATCGATGCGGAAAATAACAGGATTATAGCAGGCCCGAGGGAGAGGGCCTTTAAGAAGACCATCCGTGTCAGGGATTTAAACTGGATATCAGTGGACTCCCTGTCAGGCCCCATGAGGGTCTCGGTCAAGATCCGCTCAACAATGGCGGACACACCGGCGATGATATTCCCGCTTGATGGAGAGAGGGTGCTTGTGGAGTTTGATGAGCCACAGTGGGCACCAGCCCCTGGACAGAGCGCCGTCTTCTACAGTGGGGATGTGGTTGTGGGGGGAGGGGTGATCGAATAGGGATTATTCCTATTTTTCAAATTTCATAGTATACTTATGATGGGATGACGAAGTACAGGATAGGGTGTAGCGGGTTTTTATACGATTCGTGGCGTGGTAACTTTTATCCTGAACACCTACCCCATAAGGGGTGGCTCTCCTTTTATGCCCAGAGGTTTAAGACCGTGGAGCTGAATGTCACATTCTACAGGCTCCTCAAGAAGGAGGCATTTGAGCGATGGTATCTGGAGACACCCTCTGATTTTACATTCGTCCTCAAGGGGAGCCGTTTCATCACCCATATAAAGAAACTCAAGGATGTTGAGCTACCACTGTCAACCTTCTTCAATCTGACAGCACCACTGAAGGAGAAGTTTGAGGTCGTCCTCTGGCAGCTACCCCCCACCCTAAGGCTGAACCTCAAGAACTTTGAAAACTTCCTCAAATACCTGAAGTCATACCCTGTCAGGCACGCCTTTGAATTCAGAAACAAGAGCTGGATATGCAAGAGTGTGTTCAAACTTCTGAGCGAATATAATGCAGCGGCATGTATGGCTGACTGGCCGGAGTTTATAGACGAGCTCCCGCTGACCGCTGACTTCGTGTATATCCGGAGACATGGTGAGGGCGGAAACTATATGACAGACTACACCACCGAGCAGTTGAAGAGGGATGCGAACCGTATAAAGGCATACCTCAAGGATGGTAAGGATGTATATATGTATTTCAATAACGATGCCTACGGCCACGCACCAAAGAACGCCCTTGAACTCTGCGAGATCCTTGAGAGGATGCTGCCAAAGGCCCTCAAACAGGTCAGGGAGAAGGAGGTCTCCTTAAAGAAGTCCGCCTCTAAGAAGCCAAAGACAGGCTCAAAGAAAACAGCCAAAAAGAAGGCCTCAACAACCTCTGTCAGGCGAAGAAGATAGCCCCCTTATATTTATATGGATAACCAGTCCCTCAGAAAGGCTTGGCCACTGTTGAAGAGACAGGTCAGGGAGCTGAATGTGCCATGGCTTGAGAAGATGGCCAGGCTCCACTCCAGTGACCCGTTCAGGATACTCATCTCCTGTATATTGAGCTTCAGGACACAGGACAGGACAACAGGTGATGCCTCTGAGAGGCTCTTCAGGCTTGCCTCACACCCTGAGGATATGGCAGAGCTTGGTATCAGGGAGATCGAAAGGGCCATATACCCTGTGGGTTTCTATCGTGTCAAGGCAAGGAGGATAAGGGAACTGAGCAGGGTGATTGTGGAGAGATACAATGGAAGGGTCCCTGATAAGCTGGATGAGCTGCTGAGGCTTAAAGGTGTTGGGAGGAAGACGGCAAACCTCGTTATAACCCTTGGATACAGGGGTGATGGGATATGTGTTGATACACACGTCCACAGGATCACAAACAGGTGGGGCTATGTGAAGACAGAGACGCCTGAGGAGACCGAATTCGCCTTGAGAAAGAAGCTACCAAGGAGATACTGGCGTGAGATAAACGGCCTGCTTGTTGCCTTTGGTCAGGGGATATGCAAGCCACTCTCTCCGTTCTGCAGTCGATGCAGGATCAGTATGTATTGTGACAAGGTGGGGGTCAGGAGACACAGATGACCAAGGGTTAGGCGCTGTTGAAGTTTTCCCTGATTATTGGACATAATAAATCTACCATGGAATCCCCTTTCAAGGAAGTCCACTCAGAGATCCAGAGGGGGATGCGGCTGTCCAAATGCAGGAAGTGCGGCTGTATGCACGGGACACTGAGGAACCTCAAAGAGGCCCTCCCCACACTCAAGATGAAGGATGCTGATGAACTCCTTGAGGCCGTGAACAGATGGATAGAAGAGCTTGAACCACAGGAGTATGCCTGTTTCAAATGTAAATACTGCATCCCACCAGAGGCCATGAACCTCCTTACATCAAGGTTCCCATCACTTGCCTCGTCAACACTTACAAGCTGTGAGTTTGATGTATGTTCTGATTCGTGGCCACCTGTAAAGGGTGAGTATACCATCATCAACAGGGATGCACCTGTTGCGGTCTCAACGCTTGCAAGCACAGGGCTTGAGGAGAGGCTCGCTAACCTCAGGCCCGAGGGGCTGTGTATTGTTGGAAAGACAGAGACAGAGAATATCGGTATCGATAAACTCATCAAGAATATCATTACAAACCCTGCCATCAACTTCCTCATAGTCGCTGGTATGGACCCTGAAGGGCACAGGAGCGGAAGGACGCTGATCTCACTGTGGGAGAACGGGGTGGATGGTGATATGCGTGTCATCGGCTCACCTGGCAGACGGCCTGTGCTGAAGAACATCACCACGAAGGATGTCGATGCCTTCAGGAGGCAGATCAGGATAGATGATCAGATCGGGTGTGAGGATGCCGACCAGCTCTCAGAGAGGATCAGAGAGCTTGCAAGGCAGGCCATACCCCGAAAAAAGACCGTTACCCTGAAGATGGCGTTCAAGAGGCAGGGTGAACAAACCAGGGAGACAGGACCTCCCCTGATAAGGGCAGAGAAGACCCCCCCTGAATCAGTGAGGCTTGACAAGGCAGGGTACTTTGTGATCATCCCTTCAAGGAGGGACAAGACCATTACAGTGGAACACTACTCCTACGATAATAAACTACTGAGGGTCATAGAGGGTGACAACAGCAGGGATATCTATCTGACCATCATCAAGAATAAGTGGGTCAGTGACCTCAGCCACGCAGCATATCTTGGCAAGGAACTTGCAAGGGCAGAACTATCCATAGAGAAGGGATTCAAGTATGTCCAGGATGGGGCATAGATTAATAAAGACAGGGCAGGTCGTCTACCTATTTCTATGGGCAGGGTGATAGCCATAGCCAACCAGAAGGGCGGTGTCGGAAAGACCACAACCGCTATAAACATAGCCACATCACTCGCCCTCTCAAAGAAACATGTCCTCCTGGTCGATACAGATCCGCAGGGGAATTCAACGAGCGGGCTCGGGATAGATACGAGCGACCTTAACGGGAGCCTCTATGACCTCTACTCCCAGCAAAAGGGGATAAGGGAGATAATACGGCTCACAGAGATCGAGAATCTCCACATCATCACATCCAACCTGGATCTGATAGGCGCAGAGATCGAGCTTTCTGACAGGGATGGGAGAGAGAGAATCCTCAGGGATGCCCTCATAGATGTACGGGATGATTATGACTTCATCTTCATAGACTGTCCCCCTTCGCTGAGCCTGCTTACATTAAACGCCCTTGTGGCTGCTGATGGCCTCCTCATCCCTATGCAGTGTGAATACTATGCACTGGAGGGTATAAGCGCCCTTTTAAGGACATACAACCTGATAAAGAGTAACTATAACCCCTCACTCTCTATTGAGGGTATACTGCTTACGATGTATGATGGAAGGATAACCCTTGCCAACCAGGTGGCAGAGGAGTTAAGAAGGCACTTCGGTGACAAGGTCTACAGGACGATGATACCAAGGAATGTGACCCTTGCCGAGGCCCCAAGCCATGGCAAACCTGTTATAATATATGATATTAGGTCAAAGGGTGCACAGAGTTATCTTGAGCTTGCAAAGGAGATACTGAGGGATGAAACCAGCACTGGGTAAGGGGCTCTCTGCACTGATACCAGAGAGGCCTGCCGCATCTCAGGTATATGAGATCGAGATCACCTCTATAACCCCAAACGAATACCAGCCAAGAAAGGCCATCAGGGACTCCACCCTTACAGAGCTGGTCGAATCGATAAAGACAAAGGGGGTCATCCAGCCCATCATAGTGAGGAAGGTCTCTGACAATTCGTATCAACTCATCGCAGGTGAAAGGCGATGGAGGGCTGCAGGGCTGGCAGGGCTCAGCAAGATACCTGCCATCATAAAGGACGTCGCCCCACAGGAATCCCTTGAGATCGCCCTTATAGAGAACATCCAGAGGGAAGACCTCAACCCTGTTGAGACCGCTGAGGCCTTTCAGAGATTGATAAAGGACTTCAACCTCACCCATGATGAGCTATCAAGAAAGGTCGGCAAGGACAGGGCAACCATAACCAATTATCTGAGGATATTGAAACTGCCGTCCGAGGTCAAGTCATGGATAGCAGATGGCTCACTGAGCATGGGACATGCAAAGGCCCTTCTCCAGATAGAAGACCCTGCTCTCCAGGTGGAGGCTGCAAGGAGGATAATCCGTGAGGGCCTGAGTGTCAGGGAGGCAGAGGCCCTGGGCAGGAAGGTGGCATCGACAGGCCTGGTCAGCAGGAAGGGGCGTCACCTGTATAAAGACCCCCATGTCGCCTCGGTCGAGGAGAGGTTGATGCACGCCCTGGGGACAAAGGTTCGTCTCAGGCACAGGGGTAACAAAGGGAGGATAGAGATCGAGTATTACTCCCTTGAAGAGCTTGACAGGCTCATCGAGATCCTATCGAGATAGGGAGGATAGATGATGGAAGTAAAGATAAACAAGGGCATGTTGTCCCTGGTAGAGGGAGATATAACAAAACAGGATACAGATGCAATAGTCAATGCTGCCAACAAGAGCCTGAGGGGCGGAGGAGGAGTGGATGGTGCAATCCACAGGGCAGGTGGTCCAAAGATATTAGAGGAATGCATAAAGATAGGAGGCTGTGAGACGGGTGAGGCGGTTATAACAACCGGTGGCAATCTCAAGGCAAGGTATGTAATCCACACCGTTGGACCGATATACAAGGATGGCAGCCATGGAGAACCACAGCTACTTGAGAATTGTTATAAGAATAGCCTGAGGCTCGCATCATCAAAGGGCATAAAATCCATAGCCTTCCCCTCGATAAGCACAGGTGCCTATGGATATCCGATGGAGGATGCTGCAGAGATAGCCCTGAGGACGGCCATTGAGTATCTCAAGGAACACGACGATATTGAATTGATAAGGTTTGTGCTCTTTGGTGAGAAGGCATACAGGGTGTATGAGAAGAAGTTAAAGGAACTCCTTAATCCATGAGGCGGTTCAGCTTCTCCTTTATAGCCTGTGCCTTCTTCCCCCCTCCAAACAACAAAACAGGTCCCAGTATAAGTGGTATGAGGTCCTTTAGATCACCCTTCTGGAGGGTCTCGGTATCCCTGCCCAGTTTCTTTACCTTCTCAGTCAGAATGGTCCTTGAGGTGATCTCGGATAGTTCACTCCTCAGGATCTCGTATATCTTCTGACTGATATCATTCATCTTTATTCTGTCAGACCGAGCCTGTTTGCAGAATCGTAAAGGTGTTTTGCAGTCTTGAATAGCATGATGAATGTCAGGATTATGAAGGCATACTCAGGATACTCAATAACCTCTCCGTATAGCTTCTTGAGATGAAACGCCTCCCTCACGACATGCCATAGGGAAAAGGCCGTCAGAAAGATTATCACCGTGATGACATTCGAGGTCACCATCCTCAGCTCACTCTCAGCAGGGAATTTCGAATTCGCCTTTAAGACGAATAGCAAGGAGATGACACCAACGATTATCATCAAGATGCCCAATATCGTCTCAAATTCCAGTTCCATCTCTTCCTCCCTGTTTGAGGGTTATCGTAAATTATTTGATACCTTTTCTAACAAAATTTTCCTGTCTTTGTCAATAGTAAAGTCAACCATGGATTGCTGGATTTTCTTTTCTCTATAATATAAACTATATCTACCATGTTTATATTCTTAGTGCTTATATCTATAGTCCTTCTGCCATCCATTGCCGAGGCATGGGGTCCACTTACACACCTCTACCTTGGCAACCAACTGCTTGAACTCGGCGCAGGTGTGATCCCTGCAGGTATATACATGCTCATAAAGAGATTCAGGAAGGACTTTCTATACGGGAACCTCAGTGCAGATATCATATTGGGCAGGAGATTCCAGGAATCAGAGAAGAATTCACACACCTGGTCTGTGGCATGGAGGTTACTTGACTCTGCGGGCACAGACAGACAGAGGGCGTTTGCATACGGGTATCTAACACACCTGTCTGCAGACACGGTTGTGCATAACCTCGACACATCCACTATCCCTTTCAGACATTCCTTAATCGAGATGAAGTCTGACAGCATGGTGGACAAGAGCCACAGGAAGACGCTCAAAAGCCTTAACAGATCTATACAGAGGAGAAATGACCTCTTCCTTGAGAGCGTCCTTGAGAGTGTGTTCTTCTCGTTCAAGACCAACAAGAGGATCTTCAAGGGCTTTCTGCTGCTGTCAAGATTTCCAAGCTACAGGCCTGTCTCAAACCTCATCCATAACAGACTGACATATGAGATCCCTGTGATAGAGATACAGAACTTCCAGCAGGAATCCCTGAAGAGGATGTTTGACCTGTTAATAGAGGGTGAGAGGTCCGTTGTATTAAGAGAGCATCCCCTGGGCAGGTTCCTGTGTAATGGCTCGCTTCCCTGAGATGGAGGATAAAGAGATCAAGTCCATACTCGAGGCACTTCTCTTCATATCAGGCGACCCCATCAGTATAGAGACCCTGAAGGACATCCTTGAGGTCGATAAGCCAAGGATAGAGGCCCTGTTGAGTGAGCTTGTGGGTGAGTACTCCCTGAGGAATTCGGGCGTCCTTATCGTGGAGGTGGCAGGTGGCTTTCAGATGGTTACAAACCCTGTCTATGCCACATGGGTAAAGAGGCTTCTGGCCACAGCGATTCCTACAAGGCTATCGAACCAATCCCTCGAGACCCTGTCCATAATTGCCTATAGACAGCCCATTACAAAGGCAGAGATAGAGGCCATCAGGGGGGTAAACTCTGACGGGGTGATAAAGACCCTGCTGGACAGAAGACTCATCAGGATACTCGGAAGGAAGGAGGCACCAGGAAGGCCCCTGATGTACGGGACAACCAAGGAGTTCCTCCAGTGTTTTGGGCTTAAAGACCTCTCCGAGTTACCGACGCTCAAGGAGTATCAGGAGATTGAGGAGGTTGGGAATCCTCCTCACTGAGCCTCGAAAGGGTCACATCCCTGGTAAAGTCAGGGCATCTCATATCCCTTCCACTTATGGAGAACTTCTTCTGACAATCGGCCCTCCATGCACAGATTGCACATTGCTCAACCGTCTCTCTGTCACTCACCTCTTCTTCAGCCTCCCCGTCTCTATTATGCCAGTAAAAGCTCAGGACCTCTTTGATGTTTTCGGCTATTCCACCCTTTGAGTTTATTATAAATATTCTCCTCCCAATATAAAAGAGCTCCTTCTTAAGCCTCTCAACCCCCATGCTGCTGAGCTGGCGCCTCCTGAGCTCCTCTTCAAACATGGGCACGATCTTATCCTTCATCCTCAATTCGGTATCCACAAAGAAGATGGATATCTCAGGAGACAGGTCATCAACCCTGTCTAAAAAGGATGATATCTCTTTATCGTATATCTGCTTTGGTGGGGATGACTTGATCTCCATATAAAGTATGGAGGAATCGAACTTGGCAATGAGGTCATAGTCACCTCCCACCCTCGGCCGCCTGAACTTCACACCCCACACGGTCTCGGCCTCGAACTCCCTGTTGATCAATTGTGCGATAAACCACTCCAGTGTCTCTCCAAAGCTCTTGATCGGCCTCTTCCTCAAGCGGTAGGTCTCTTTCCCGATCCCCTCTATCATTCCTGCCTTCAAGAGAAACTCTATATACCCCTGTGTGACCTCCCTTGTTGCATATCTTGTCACATCAGGGAGGGCAAAGCGGTCCTGATGCTTTATTACATCCCTGAGAAAGAGCCTGAAGGAGTATTTATTCAGTTTCTTGATATAATCCTCAAGATACGATCCCTCTGGAAGGAGCAGGTCGTCAGAGGGTTCCTTCTTGTAGATTACAAATCCCCTCCTTTTGAGGAGCACCTCGAGTGAGGGTGTAAGCCTTGACAGGGACCTCCTGAGCCTTTTTATCTCGGCCTTTAAGAGCCTGATCTCATCATCCATCTCTCCCTCTATTGTAATTTTAATCAGGACAATGGTGCAAATGTATGGGAGAGAAAGGATTACCTGCAGAAGCCCGACCTAAACGGGCTCAACCCTCACCGCACACGCCTTGTATTCAGGGGTGCCGGCTATATAGTCCCGATGCCCTGATGTGAGGAGGTTTGTAAGGGCATTCTGGTGATGGAATGTGAGGAAGACATTGCCCTTCTGGCTCCGGTCTGTGACCCTCACCCTCACCCTGATCTCACCCCTCCTTGAGGATACCCTCACCCAATCACCATTCCTTATCCCGAGTTCCTCTGCATCCTCAGGGCTCAGCTCAAGGAGCTCCTCTGGGACAAGCTCCATGATCCCCTTCACCCTCCTGGTCATTGAACCACAGTTATAGTGCTCCCGTATCCTGCCGGTTATAAGGACAAGGGGGTATTCCTCGTCAGGTGTCTCTCCAGGGCCTTCGTGGTCAAGGGGCACAAGCCTCGCGAGCCCATTTGGCCTTAAGAATCGCTCTGTATACAGGGTCTCTGTCCCTGTATGTTCCCTTGTAGGACACGGCCACTGTATGGACTCCCTCTCAAGCCTCTCAAAGCTGACACCGCCATAAGAAGGGGTGAGGCTTGCGATCTCATCCATTATCTCGGAAGGGTGTTTGTATCTCATAGGATAACCCATCCTTGTTGAGAGTTCACATATAACCTCCCATTCTGCCATGCCCGCGATCGGCTCTATCGCCTTTCTCACAAGCTGGATCCTCCTCTCGCCGTTTGTGAAGGTCCCGTCCTTCTCTGCAAAGCTTGCACCTGGCAGTATCACATGGGCAAACCTTGTGGTCTCTGTGTGAAAGATATCCTGTACAACAAGGAACTCAAGTGATTCAAGCGCCTTCCACACATGGTGGAGATTCGGATCTGTCTGTGCAGGGTCCTCACCTATTATATAGAGACCCCTTATCCTTCCATCGATGGCCGCATCGAGCATCTCAACGGATTTTAGCCCTGGTTCGGGCTTTATCCTGACACCCCACGCCCTCTCAAACTTCGCCCTTATCTCAGGATCGGTCACAGGCTGATAACCGGGAAATACATTTGGTGCAGGGCCTATGTCGGATGCGCCCTGAACATTGTTCTGTCCCCTCAATGCCATGATGCCTGTTGATGGCCTTCCTATATGCCCACAGACCAGGGCGAGGTTGGAGATGGCCATGGCATTCTCTGTGCCTGTCCTGTGTTCTGCAACACCAAGCCCGTAGATGATCATCGCATTACGGGCATGAGAATATATGCGTGCTGCCTCCTCTATCTTATCCTTTGAGACACCCGTGATCTCCTCAACCCGATCAAGGTCATACTCCTGGACCTTTGCCTTGAGCTCTTCAAAGCCCTCTGTCCTCTTCTCAATAAACTCCCTGTCTTCCCATCCTTCCCTGAGTATCACGTGGATCAGGCCATTTATAAGCGCCTTGTTCGTCCCAGGCCTCAGGTTAAGCCACACATCAGCCCGCCTTGCCATCCATATCCTCCTTGGATCCGCAACAATGAGCCGTGCACCTTTACGCAAGGCCTTCTTTATAAAGAGGGAGACGACAGGGTGTGCCTCTGTAGGGTTAGAGCCAAACAGGAATATGGTATCGGCATTCTCTATCTGATCAAATGAATTGGTTGCAGCCCCTGCCCCCAGTGTTGTGGCCAGACCGGCCACTGTAGGGGCATGTCAGACGCGTGCACAGTTGTCCACATTATTACTCCCGACAACGGCCCTCACCCATTTCGAGAGTAGATAGTTCTCTTCATTTGTACAGCGGGCAGAAGAGAAGGCCCCGACCGAGTCAGGCCCGTATCTATCAATAAGCTCCCTGAACCTCCTTGCAATAAGGTCGAGCGCCTCATCCCATGTCGCCTCTCTGAATTTATCCCCCTCTTTAATCAAGGGTGTCTTTATCCGCTCAGGGCTCTGGATGAACTCATAGCCATATCTGCCCTTTATACAGAGATTGCCCTTATTAACAGGCGCATCATATGCCGATGTGACCTTTATTATCCTTCCATCCTTTACATTCAAGTAGAAGTTACAACCAACACCACAATACGGACATGTTGTGAGGACCCTCTTCATCTCATAGGAACGACCCTTGCCCCTTGAAGGCCTATCAGTAAGTGCACCAACAGGGCATGTGGAGACGCACTGGCCACAGAACTCGCAGTTTTCAAGTGAACGGGGCCTTCCATATGCGGTGTCAGGCATTGTGGAGAAGCCCCTTCCGGTAAAGTCGATCGTACCTGCCATGACAACCTCATTGCATATCCTCACACACCTCCCACAGAGTACACACTTGTTAGGCTCATAGGTGATAAATGGATTATCCTCCCTTATAGGGAGGTTCCACCTCTCACCAGCAAAGCGTGCCCCGTCAACATTGTATTCATATGCAAGATCCTGCAATGTGCAATCACCTGTCTTCTCACACCTCATACAGTCATTTGGATGATTCGACAGCAGCAGGGATATGATATTCCTCCTTATACGTGTCAGGGTTTCATTCTCCGTGCATATCTCCATCCCGTCCGTTACCGGTGTGGTGCACGCAGGCAGTGGTCTTGGAACACCCTTCACCTCCACAAGGCAGAGACGACAGCCACCATATGGCTCAAGCCTCTCATCATGGCAGAGTGTGGGGATGTGGACACCAAGCTCCTTTGCAACCTCAAGGATGGTCCTGCCTGGCTCAACCGTGGTCTCAATGCCATTTATCCTTATCTTCATCTTGCCTCCTACCCTTACCGAATCGGTCTATTCCCAGACATAATTTACAAGCCTCATGAACTTATCATTCATATCCCTCAATATCTCGCATATCGCTATGGTCATCTCCCTCACTATCTTGTAGGCAGTCTGTGGGCTCTCCTGAAGGAGCCTCTCCATATCAGCCCTCTGCAGAATAAACACCTTTGTATCCTCCAGGGCCTCAACAGATGCAGAGTGTGCCCTGCCATCAAGGAGGGAGAGCTCTCCATAGAAGTTATTGTCCCTCAGCACAGCCAGTATCTGTCTGTCACCCTCCTTCGTCCTCCTGCTCACCCTGACCTTCCCATAATCGATTATATGGAGGCCCTGCTCAGGACTACCCTCCTCCCATATGAGCTCACCCTTCTTATAGAAGGCCTCTGAGAGCATCCCTGAGAGCTTCTCAAGCTCCTCCTGTGATAGTCCCTTAAACAGTGATATCTCCTTTAAACGCCTTGTGCTGACCATCTCTCTCCTCTCTTAATTAGTATATTACAGTATTGCATTGAATGGACACGCATCATAACATGCCCCGCACTTTATACATTTTGTCTTATCGATCGACGCCGGCTGCTTCTTCTGCCATGTTATAGCACCTGAAGGGCACACCCTCATGCACTTTCCACACATCTTGCACACCTCTATATCCACCACATACTGTCTGAGTGCCTTACACACCCTTGCAGGACATATCCCCTTGTTTATGTGTGCCTCATACTCCTCCCTGAAGAATCTTATGGTGGAGAGCACAGGGTTTGGTGCAGTCTGTCCAAGTCCACAGAGGGAGGACAGCCTTATATCTGTCCCAAGCTCGATAAGCAGTTCTATATCATCACTCCTTCCCCTGCCCTCTGTTATCCTCTGAAGTATCTCGAGCATCCTCTTTGTGCCTATTCTGCAGGGCACGCACTTTCCACAGGACTCACGCTGTGTAAACGACAGGAAGAACTTTGCCATGTCAACCATACATGTGGTATCGTCCATCACCACCATACCACCTGAACCCATCATTGAGCCGATACCCGCAAGCGACTCATAATCAACAGGCATATCTATATGTGATGCAGGTATACAGCCACCTGATGGTCCACCTGTCTGGACAGCCTTGAGCTTCCGCCCCTTCTCCATCCCTCCACCTATATCATAGATGATCTCTCTCAGGGTGATACCCATCGGGACCTCTATAAGACCCGTATTCTTGACCTTACCCGTCAGGGCAAAGACCTTCGTCCCCTTGCTCTTCTCTGACCCAATGGATGAAAACCACGATGCACCCTTTATGATGATAAAAGGCAGGTTTGCAAGGGTCTCGACATTGTTAATCACCGTGGGCTTGCCCCATAACCCCTTATTCACAGGGAATGGTGGCTTTGAACGGGGCATCCCCCTCTTCCCCTCGATAGAGGCGATGAGTGCTGTCTCCTCACCACATATGAACGCCCCTGCACCTTCTTTTATATTTATATCAAAATCAAAATCACTACCAAAGATGCCCTTGCCCAGGAAACCCCTCTGCCTCGCCTGTTCAATCGCTATCCTCAGCCTCTTTACAGCAAGTGGATACTCTGCCCGAATATATACATAACCCTGATTCGCCCCTATGGCATAACCACCTATTATCATCCCCTCTATCACCGCATGGGGATTGCCCTCTATGATGGAGCGGTCCATAAACGCCCCTGGATCACCCTCATCGGCATTACAGATGATGTATTTTGGACTGCCCTTTGCAAGGCTACACAACTCCCACTTAAGCCCTGTGGGGAACCCAGCCCCACCCCTACCACGAAGGCCCGATGCCTTCACCTCCTCGATCACCTCAAATGGCGTTAATGAAAGTGCCTTCCTTGCACCCTCATATCCCCTCACCCTGATATAGGCGTCTATATCCTCAGGATCTATCTGTCCACACTGTTCAAGCAGCACCTTTGTCTGCTTGCTATGGAAGGCATGATAGTCAGGCCCTACAAGCCACTCCTCTACAGGTCTTCCATTGATTATGTGTTCTTCAACAATGCGGGGCACCATCTTCGGTGTCACGAACTGATAGGTGAACAGACTGTCTCCCTGGATGATATCAACGAGCACATCCTTGGCACAGAACCCCCGACAGCCTGTATTGTCCACACACTTCCTGTCAACAGGTATCTCTATCCCCTTCTTCTCGAGCTCCTTGCAGAACGTGGCTATAACCTCATTGCTTCCTGCAGCAAGCCCCCCTGTACCCACACACACCCTTATCGTAAAATCCCGAACCTCCCTCTTCCTCGGTGCCCTTGCAGGCTTTCTGGCCCTTGTCTTCTTTCCAGTTGTAGCCCTTTTCTTCTGCATCTAAAATTCCTTCAATATCTTTGAGATCTTATCAGGTGTACCCTTGCCATAGACCTTCTTGTTGATTATCACCACAGGTGCAATACTGCATGCACCGACACATGCAACCTCTTCGAGGGTGAACTTCTGATCATGGGTCGTATCCTCACCCTCTGGCATCGCAAGCTCTTCCCTTATCCTGTTGATTATCGCGTCTGCCCCCTTCACATGACATGCCGTGCCACAACATGCTGTGATGAGGTTCTTGCCACGGGGCCTGAGGTGGAATTGTGCATAAAAGGTGGCCACACCATAGAAATTGCTTGCAGGTATGTTCAACTTATCAGAGAACCAGAATACGGCCTCCTCTGGTATATAGCCAAACTCCTCCTGCACATCCTGAAGGATCGATATAATGCTACCATCCTCCCTGTAATATTTCTCAAGGATGGGCTTACACCTCTGCTCGATCATAACTCACCCCTTAGAAAGAGATACCGACTTCTCATGAAAACTGGATATAGGAATTTTTATTTTCCCAAAGAATGGACTTTTGAGTCAACAGAAATATATGATAATAAGAAAAATTAATGAACCCTGGAGGAGAGGATGCAATACAGGACTGGAATGGCGGGGAGGATAATCATCGTAAGGTTCGAGGACGGAGAGGACATACTTAGAGGTTTGAGGAAGATCTCACAGAAGGAGGACATAAAGGCAGGGATATTCTATATCATCGGTGGGATGCGTGATGGAGAGATAGTGGTCGGCCCCAAAGAGGATAAGATTCCTCCTGAACCGGTATGGAGGCGTCTCGGTGGGAGTCACGAGGTGATCGGGATGGGCACTATATTCTGGGAGGGCGATGAACCAAGGATACACCTTCATGGTGCATTCGGAAAGGGCGATGCGGTCAGGGTGGGATGTCTGAGAAGAGGCTCTGAGACATTCCTTGTGATAGAGGCAATTATTATCGAGATAAAGGGTGTAAAGGCAGTAAGGGAGCTTGACCCTGCCTCTGGCATGACACTATTGAAGTTACATTGAATTTCTGATGAACAAAATTAAAACAGTGCCCGTCTGTGTGTTTAAAGGAGGATGAGATGACTGTCTTTGACGCCGTTAAGGGACGGAGAAGTATAAGGAAGTTTCTTCCAAAAGAGATCCCTGACGATATAATCGAGAAACTCAAAGAGGCGCTCATATGGGCTCCAAGTGCGGGGAACCTCCAGGCGAGGCGATTCTACTTTGTATTCAATAAGGAGACAAAGGAGAGGCTTGCAGGTGCAGCACTGAATCAGAACTTCATTGCAAAGGCCCCGCTCACAATAGTAGCATGCACCGACAGTAACATAGGGCTACATTATGGGGAGAGGGGTGTACACCTGTATACGATCCAGGATGTCTCAGCAAGCATTATGGGAATGATGCTTGTTGCCCATGAGCTTGGACTCGGCACGGTATGGGTGGGTGCATTCTATGAGGACGAGGTGGCAAGGATACTCAACCTCCCGGCGAACCTCAGGCCTGTAGCCATCGTCCCTGTTGGCTATCCATCAGCGATCCCCCGCGCACCAGAAAGGGTGTCAAAGGATTATGCGATAAAGACCATCAGGTAGTCGAGATTGCCACATTTGAGGAGGAGGTCTTTGTCCCTCCTTGACATACCATAGGGGGGTATGGTATATATAAATCAAAACCAAAGGGAGGTGAAGGAGGGGTGGTTGTCCGGTATGTCATATAAAGATCAAGGAGGCCGTGAGAAAGGCCGAATATAAAATGCGGAGGTAAAGAAATGAAAAGATTTACAGCAGTGGTTATTTTATTCATCACCTTCTCCATCCCTTCTATAACATCTGCAGGTGTATCCTCGCAAAAGGCCATCCATGATATGCATATGATGATGAGGTTTATGGATCATGCCCTCTGTGTTGCCCTGGAGGGTGCTGACATGCAGATGCTTGGACAGATGGGGATGTCGGAGGGTCATTGGTTGAGACATAGTATCCACCCTTATTAAGACTTTTTGGGAAGAAAATCTGAAAGATATCTATCATCCTGTCAAGATCCATCACTGGAAACA
>MTOQ01000047.1 GCA_002011735.1 Nitrospirae bacterium JdFR-81
TTCCAGTGATGGATCTTGACAGGATGATAGATATCTTTCAGATTTTCTTCCCAAAAAGTCTTAATAAGGGTGGATACTATGTCTCAACCAATGACCTTCCTTCTCCACAACCCTGTATCTGTATCTCAAGGTAATACGCATCCTTCGGTGGTGGTTCTCCCACATCATGCAGAAGTATCTATCTGATCCTGTGTAATAAGGGAGTTCTTCAACATCAAGGCTACCACTGAACGAAGAGACACCCACTTCTTTAACAGGATAGAAGACCTTTCCTCTAAAATGGTAATGGATATTAAAATCCACGGGCATAGATGCCTCAAATGAATACTCTATAACCTCTCCAGGCACAAGCTCCACACACTCCTCATAATCACCCCCGGGATATATGACCTCCTCCATCTCCTCCTTAACGGGCACAGATGCGCAGGCCATAATGATGATGAAGAACATCGGTATCACGATCCTCATTCTCCTGGGCATGCCCGTTATACCTCTATAATCCTGTAATCCCTTCTCCCAAGCCCTATACCCTCGGCATACTGGAAGAGGTGGGTATGGCTGTGGATCTTGCCACTCCTTGAGAACACATCGCCATCCCCCTTGAGCATATCATAACTCGCCACATCAAGGGAGAGGGGGTCTTTTGAAGCGAGGATACCAAGGTCTTCAACAATCCTTGGGTCATCACCTGAGATACAATCACACTCCTCGGTTACGTCAAAGGCGAAGTTAAAGAAGAGCCTCCTCTTTATGCGGGAAAGAATACCACAGGCATACTCCGCCATCCTCTCTGCAAATACCTCTGCATCCTCCTGCCAGTTTATATTAACCGCATCAAACTTGCATGCAGATATACATTCACCACATCCTATGCATATATCCTGTTTAATAAACGCACTCTCACCTGTGGATGAGATTGCCGAGACAGGGCACATCTCCATACAGCATTCACAGAGTGTGCAATTGTCAGCGTTTATCTGTGGCTTGATAGAGGAATGCTGTATCTGCTTGCCTGCCCTCGAGGCCATGCCCATGGCAACATTCTTGATAGAGCCTGCAAAGCCTGACATGAGATGGCCTGTTATATGGCTTAATACAATAAGGTCATCAAGGATCCTTACAAGGGATGGGACCTTTATCTCCTTCAGGTTCTTGAAATCAACAGGTATGGAGACAGAGTCTGTTCCGAACACACCATCAGCAATGATGTATGGACAGCCTATATTGTCAGGGGTAAACCCCTTTCTGTAGGCAAGGCTGAGATGATCAACGGCATTCTGCCTCCTGCCCTTGTATATCACATTTGTATCAAAGACAAAAGGTCTTGCCCCCTGCCTCCTGAGGCGGTCCACAACGATACGCACCAGATCAGGGCTGATGTATCCCCTGCTACCCTCATCACCTATCGTCATCTTTATCCCTACGAACGAGCCCTCACCAAACATGGATAGGTCTTCCTGAAGGGTATCAAGCAGCCTCTTGAGGCAGTCACCCCGTGACTCTCCCTCCCTGAGCCTTGAGAGAAAGACCTCCATAAAAACTATTATAAATTAAACCAGGGGTTTATGTAATGGAGACTGGCGGAGTTTATTTAATATAGGTAAGCCAGGATTTATAGGCCCTCGCCTCACCCTTCACGATCTTGAAGAAGAGGGATTGCAATCTCCTTGTCACAGGTCCGGGTCTACCATCCCCTATTACCCTCCCATCCACCTCTCTTATGGGTGTCACCTCTGCCGCAGTGCCTGTAAAGAACGCCTCATCGGCAATATACAGCTCATCCCTTGTGATGCTGGACTCTTTAAAGCTGATACCCTCCCTCTCTGCCATCTCGATTATGCTACGTCTTGTTATGCCTTCGAGCACGGATGTGAGTGGAGGGGTTATCAACACACCATCCCTTACAATAAATATATTCTCCCCTGCACCCTCTGCCACAAAGCCGTTTGTATCAAGCATGATGGCCTCGTCATATCCGCAAGAGATGGCCTCCTTTTTGGCAAGTATTGAGTTTACATAGTCCCCACAGGTCTTGCTCTTTGTCATCGATACATTTACATGGTGTCTGGTAAACGACGACACCTTAACCCTTATGCCATTCTTTATACCATCCTCACCAAGATATGTCCCCCACCTCCATGCAGCAATGGCAACATCCACAGGGTTGTCCTTTGGATAAAGCCCCATGGCACCATAGCCTATATAAACGATGGGCCTGATATAGCACTCCTTCAGTCCGTTGTCCTTCACGGTCTGGATAATCGCCTTCTTGATCTCGTCAGGGGTGTAAGGCATCTCGATCTGCAGTATATGGCAGGAGTTAAAGAGCCTCTCCACATGCTCATCGAGCCTGAAGATCGCAGGCCCCCTCTTTGTCCTGTAGCACCTTATGCCCTCGAAGGCGCCACAGCCATAATGGAGGGTGTGCGTCAGGACATGGACCTTTGCATCATGCCAGTCAACGAGCCTCCCGTTCAACCATATCCTCTTGGCCTCATCCACCATCTCTCCTCCTACTAAAAATACACAGGATCTTCAGGTCAAATATTTTACAATTTGAAAATCAGATTTTGCAATTTTCACTCCCACCCATACCTTCCAACCAGCGGGACAAACACACATGGTGTCGAGGTCTTTGTTACAACACCTGATGGGGTCTTCCTGATCTGATAGAGTGTCTGTGAAAACCTGGTGCCCACGGGTATCACGAGCCTGCCATCCATGTTTAACTGGTCGATGTATGTCTGGGGTATCTCAGGTGCACCGGCCGTAACGATGATGGCATCGAATGGTGCATGCTCTGGAAGCCCAAGGGTTCCATCACTCACAAAGACCCTCACATTCTCATATCCAAGCCTCTTCAGCAGTTCCTGTGCCTTTATTGCAAGTGATCTGATCCTCTCAACAGTAAAGACCTCTGCACATAACATCGACAGGACAGCAGATTGATAACCCGACCCTGTCCCGATCTCAAGCACCTTTTCATCGCCCTTCAACTCAAGGAGCTCTGTCATCTTGGCAACCATATACGGCTGTGATATGGTCTGGCCCTCACCGATTGGCAGGGCACAATCATCATACGCCCTGTCCTTAAGGTCATCACTGACAAACAGGTGCCTTGGCACGGTCTGCATCGCCTGAAGCACACGCTCATCCTTTATGCCCCTTGGCCTCAACTGCTCATCGACCATCAAAGCCCTGAGTCTCTCAAACTCTTCCATCAAAGCCTGGCTCAGGATTTTTAAAACCTAAGCTTTAAGTTTTTAGTTCTAAGTTCCTAATTTTAAATCTTTAATTAATCCTCTTCAGTATCTCCCTTGCGGCCACAATCCCCGAGGCTGATGCCTGTATAAGCCCCCTGCTCACACCTGCGCCATCACCAATGGCGAATAGGTTCCTTATCTCTGTCTCAAGGTTACTGTCGAGTTTTAGCTGTCTTGAATAAAACTTGACCTCAACACCATAGAGGAGTGTGTGGACACTGTTTACGCCAGGTGCGATCCTGTCCATCGCCCTGATCATTTCCAGTATGTCAGTGATGTAACGGTAAGGCAGGACAAAACTGAGGTCACCTGCCACCGCATCCTTCAGGGTTGGCTGCACCCTTCCACGGGCGATCCTGTGCCTTGTGGACCTCCTGCCTGCCCTGAGGTCACCAAGCCTCTGGACCAGTATACCCTCTCCAAGGAGGTTTGCGAGCCTTGCTATGCTCCTTCCGTAGAGGTGTGGTTCATCGAATGGCTCTGTAAAGTTTGTACTGACAAGGAGGGCAAAGTTTGTGTTCGGGGTCTTTTTGTCAGAATAACTGTGTCCGTTAACCGTCCATATCCCTTTCACATACTCCTTAACCACCTCACCATATGGATTGACACAGAAGGTCCTCACCTTATCATTGAACCTCTTTGAGTAGAATACCAGTTTTGGCTCATAGACCACCTCTGTGAGGGGACTGAGCACTGATGCAGGAACCTCCACCCTCACACCTATATCCACAGGGTTTCTCAGCAACGAGAGGTTCATCTGCCTTGCCTGTTCCTCAAGCCACAGGGAACCCTCTCTTCCAGGGGCAAGGACAACAAAATCGCTGTAAAAGACCTCTCCATCCTCTGTCTCAACGCCCCTTACAACCTCGTTATCAACCACCACCCTCCTGACATTCTTTGAGAAGAGGACATCCAGCCTCGAGTCCAGCTCAATACGTATCCTCCTGAGTATCTCAGGACAACGGTCTGTGCCTATATGCCTTATCTTCGAGGGGATGAGTATAAGTCCGTTCTCCTCTGCCTTCCTCCTGATATGTGCTATCCTCTCCTCATCGTCCCCGTAAACCTCACCAGGTGCACCATATCTCAGGTATATACTATCCGTGTATTCGATAAGCTCCTGCAGGGCCTTATCTCCTATGTACCTTGCGAGATTACCACCAACATCCTTGGATAGACTGAGCTTACCATCACTGAACGCACCTGCGCCCCCCCAGCCACTGAGAAGGCCACAATCAGGACAGGCAGTGCATGAGACATCCCTTATCCCAGCAGGGCAGAGCCTCTTATCAATATCCCTGCCCTTCTCAAGCATCAATATCCTGGGCCTCTTCGGGCCTGAGAGCATCTCCAGGGCCGAGAAGATACCCGCAGGGCCTGCACCCACGATTATCACATCATAGTGCCTCATTATAACTTCCAGCCATTCCTCATATCCCTCAATGCCCTGTGATTCGTCATATCAAGGTGCACAGGTGTGACCGAGATATATCCATCCTTTATTGCCTCAAAGTCTGTGTCCTCACCGAGCTCCCATGACGGGACACCCCCACCTATCCAGTAGAACCTCCTGCCCCGTGGATCTGAAAGCTCCTGGATAGAGTTATCGTATGTCTTTTTACCCTGACGGGTGAACCTCACGCCTTTGACCTCCCTCACAGGAGGGACATTCACATTAAGGAGGGTATCAGGTGGCAGGCCCTTTTCAAGGACCATGAGGACGAGCCTCTTTGCAAACTCGGCTGCGTTTGCCAGCCTGTAAGAGCCTTTATGACGCCCCCTGTTAAGGGTATCACTGACAAGTGATATGGCTATAGATGGGATCCCAAGCAGTGTACCCTCCATGGCAGCAGCCACGGTTCCTGAATAGGTGATATCATCGCCAAGGTTACCACCATTGTTTATACCAGAGACGATGACATCAGGTCTTCTGGGAAGCAACTTTGTAACACCGAGTATCACGCAGTCGGTGGGGGTACCATTAATGCTATAGGCCCTCCTGTTTATCCTCTCAAACCTCAGTGGCCTGTGTAGCGTAAGGGCATGTGCAACAGCGCTCTGCTCTGTCTCAGGGGCAACTATATACACATCGCCAATATCCCTGAGTGCCCTTGCCAGTGCCTTTATGCCCTTTGAGGTTATCCCGTCATCATTGGTTACAAGTATAAGTGACATACCATAATTCTATCATAATTCATAAGGATTTATTTTTCCCCTCCTTTTGCAATAAAGACGCCGCGAGTGTAATATATTGGTCATCGGGTATCAGCCACTGGTCAATAGTCAATGTTTAAAAAGAATGGCATTCTCCCTTTGATCTCATGGGCCTCATTTGACTTCGCAGAGACCATATTCTCTGCAAATATCCTGTCTGTATTCTTCCCCCTCTGGCTCACCAATGTGTTGGGTGGCAGACCATACCACTACAGCATCACATACTCCTCATCACTCCTCATCTCTATTGTCTCTGCAATACTTGTGGCACGCTACGCAGACAGGCACGGAAGGAGAAAATCTATATTCATGATCACTGTATCCCTCTCCGCCCTATCCCTCCTCATGCTTTCGACAAGCAACACCCTGATCACGGCATTGGCCGTCTTCTTCCTTGTAAACCTCTTCTACCAGCAATCGCTTGTCCTTTATAACTCCCTGCTCCTTTCGGTCTCCAGGGAGGAGGATCGCGCACTATCATCAGGCGTAGGTGTATCCATTGGTTACATAGGTGGGGCCTCAGGGCTTTATCTTATCTCAAGGTTCAGCTCTTCAGAGACGTCTGCCTTCGTGGTCGTTGCACTATTATTCATACTATTCTCCCTTCCCACAGGGATATTTGTGAAGGAGAGGCCTGTCCTGGCGATAAGTGGTGTATCCTTAAAAGGCATCATAAAGGACAGGCAGTTCATCCTCTTCGTGCTTGCCTGCCTCTTCCTCACCGAGGCAGCACACACGATAATCATCTTTATGTCAGTGTATCTTGATAAGGTGTATGGGCTCACCCGTCAGGGGATCGTGGCCATCATCGTAACCTCTGCAATCATAGCCGCCCTTGCCTCACCCCTGATCGGAGGGCTCTCTGACGGGATAGGCGTGAAAAGGGTATTTAACCTTCTTTTTCCATTATGGGCTATTGCGTTCCTTCTGGTCCCTCTCCTTCCAGAGACATTTATATACCTGATAGGTATAGTCTTTGGGGTGCTCCTTGCCTCTGTATGGACAACCATAAGGCCAATGCTCATCATCCTCTCACCCGAGGAGGAGACGGCAACCCGCTTTGCGTTCCTCTCACTATCCGAGAGGACGGCCGCTGTCATCGGACCTTTATGGTGGGGTCTTATGGTCGAGTTCACAGGCTACAGGCTGTCCACATTGAGTCTTGCGATATTTCCCCTAATCGGATGGCTCATCTTCAGGGCCTGCTCAACCAGGCTATATACAGAAGGATGATCGTTTTTGACATTTCCTGACCACCATAAGTATCATACCTTAACGGGTTCAATTACAGATATAAGGCATATACCGAGGAGATGAAAGGGGCATGCATGCTCTTGATCTTTGGCTCGAGGGCCCGTGGCAATCCTGATGAAAACAGCGACCTGGATATAGCTGTAATTGTTGATTCTGACGTTAACAGAGAATTATGGGATAGGCTGTGGGAGATAAAATGGAGGGTCCTTGAATCCCTGGACGCTGAAGAATTTCCGCTCTCCTTTAATTCCTATTAATAGGGGGGGACCTGCTATCAGAAGGGGCTGGGCTTGCAAGATCAATCAAAGAGGAAGGCATATTATGGTGGACAAGAAAGAATTAGCAGAGGCGTGCATCTCTATTCGGGATACTCTTCAGCCTGCTTTTATAAAAATGTCCTACATCAAACGAGATACTCCCCCTCTTAAAGAAAAATAACATCGACACAATCAGCATAGAATCCCTCATGCCGATCTCTACTTAAAAAATCTTATGAGACTATAAATTTAATTTTATTGATTTTTACTGGCAGGATAAATTATTATAGTGGCCGACTGTTGCAGATTGTTGCATCAGTGATTCATTTTTCATCACGATCCTTTTACCATACTTTACAGTGGATAGAGGGAAGGGTTTTATGATGCTCAGAAGGTCTGCAGGAATACTAAAATTCATCCTGCCGATAATTGTGGTTTCTATATTAATCCTCACCGTCTTTGATGCCTCTGCATCAGAGCCTCCAACTACGGTGGAAACGACACAGAGTCCATGGTGGGTATGGCCACTTGGCCTCTTTGTCTTCACCTTTATACTCGGGATAGTGGCTGTGCTTGGTGGTGTCGGAGGCGGTGTACTATTCGTCCCGATCGTGAGCGGTTTCTTCCCCTTTCATCTTGATTTTGTCAGGGCAACAGGTCTCCTTGTGGCACTCTCTACGGCACTCTCGGCAGGACCAGGGCTCCTCAAGAGGAACCTCGCAAGCCTAAGGCTCGCCATGCCAATGGCATTGATAGCCTCAACCTCATCAATCTTTGGTGCGATGATAGGCCTCGCCCTACCAACAAATGTGGTGCAGACCCTGCTTGGTGCCACAATAATCATGATAGTGTTTATCATGTTATCTGCAAAGAAGTCAGAGTTTCCGTCTGTTGATAAACCCGATGCCCTCTCAAGGGCACTGGGGATAATGGGTGTATATTATGAGGAGTCCCTTGGCAAAAATGTTGAGTGGCATGTCCACAGGACACCTGTCGCATTGTTCTTCTTTGTGGTGATAGGTGTAATGGCAGGGATGTTCGGCCTTGGGGCAGGATGGGCAAATGTGCCCGTGCTGAATCTCCTGATGGGTGCTCCCTTGAAGGTCTCTGTGGCATCAAGTGTCTTTCTCCTCTCTATAACAGACTCTGCAGCTGCGTGGGTCTTTATCAACAAGGGCGCTGTCATTCCCCTTATGATCGTTCCCTCGATCGTTGGTGTGATGCTTGGCTCAAGGATCGGCGTGAAGATACTTGCAAGGGTCAAGCCAAAGGCCGTTAAGTGGATAGTTATCGGGTTATTATTCCTGTCAGGATTAAAGGCCCTTTTGAAGGGGCTCGGGATATGGACATGAGGAGGGTTTATGGCTGAGGAAAAGGCAAAGGCGTCTGAAGAGCAACTGGCATATGCCAACTTCCTTAGTAAAGGCACATGGACCGCCCTCGGTCTGCTGGTAGTGCTATTTATTGTATACCTCAGTGGTATACTACCCAATGTGGTTGATTTTGAAAAGATTCAGGTCTATTGGAAGATGCGCTCATCGGATTTCATCCACCTGACAAACTCTCCAACAGGATGGGGATGGCTGCCCCTCATCAACCACGGGGATATGCTTCCTTATATCGGGATCGCACTCCTTGCAGGCATGACCATACTCTCTTATCTGAGGATATTACCCATATTTTTAAAGAAGAAAGACAAACCCTTTACAATAATTGTGCTGATAGAGCTGGCAGTTCTGCTGCTTGCTGCAAGTGGCATCTTAACAGCAGGAGGACACTGACATGAAGAGACTGCTCGTTGCAACCGATGGGTCAGAATACAGTTCAGGGGCTATCAGGGAATCCATTAATATTGCAAAGAAATGCGCCTCAGAAATCACAGCCCTTTCGGTTATAGAGATAAACCCACAATTCATGGCCATGGCCCCACAGATAATCGAGGCAACCGAGAAGGATATAAGGGGACACCTTGAGCACATAAAGAAGATGGTAGAGGATGCAGGGATTGGGTGTGAGATCGAGATAAGAGAGGGTGAGGATGTATACAAGCTCATCATTGAGGAGGCTGACAAAAGAGATGCAGATCTGATCATCATGGGAAGGCGTGGGAGGAAAGGGATCACGAAACTATTGATGGGCAGTGCGACTGCAAGGGTCATCGGCCACAGCCACAGGAATGTACTCGTCGTCCCGAGGGCATCGGAGATTAAATGGAAGAGTATAGTGGTTGCAACGGATGGCTCTGAATACAGCTATGCTGCTGAGAAGGCTGCTGTAAGACTGATCAAGGATTGTTGTGAGGCGTGCACACTCGGTGCAATAGCTGTCACCAGGCCTGATGCAACAGAAGAGAGGATAAGGATATCAGAGAGGGCACTTGAGGATATAAAGGCCACTGCTGAAAAAGAGGGGATAGAGGTTGATGTAACCCTTGTAAAGAACAGACCCCATGAAACCATCCATGAGACCATTATAGAGTACGCAAGACAAAAAGAGGCAGATATCGTCGTTATGGGCAGTCATGGAAGGACAGGTATTGAAAGGCTACTTATGGGAAGCGTCTGTGAGAGGGTTATAGGACATATAGATCGGGCAGTATTGGTGGCAAAGATATCCTCGCGGTCTTAAAGATTTACTTCTCCACACCATACTTCTTCAGTTTCCTCCATAACGAGACCCTGTCGATACCGAGTATCTGGGCTGCGACGGTCTTATTTCCGCCAACCTCTTTCAGGACCCATTTTATGTACGCCTCCTCCTGCTCTTCAAGGGTGGGGATCCTCCCCCCTTTCCTCCTGAAGGTCCTTATACTCAACTTCCTCAGGTCTTCAGGTAGATGGGCCACCTCTATGGTGTTCCCACTGGCAAGTGCAACACCTCTCTCGATAATATTCTCAAGCTCCCTCACATTCCCTGGAAAGTCGTAGTTCATGAGAAGGACCATCACATCCTCTGATATCTCTGTGACATCCTTGCTCATAAGGGTGGAGTATTTCTTTAGAAAGTAATAACTGAGAAGAGGGATATCATCCCTCCTTTCAGAGAGCGATGGTATGTGAATGGAGACCACATTGAGTCTGAAATACAGATCCTGCCTGAACACCCCTTCCTTTATCGCATCGTGTATGTCACGGTTCGTCGCTGCGATGAATCTAACATCAACCTTTACAGGTTCTATGCCACCAACCCTCAAGACCTCCTTCTCCTGAATCACCCTCAATAGTTTTACCTGCATGGACTGTGGCATCTCTGTTATCTCGTCAAGAAAGAGCGTCCCGCCCGAGGCCATCTCTATCAATCCCTTCTTCATTGATGTAGCACCTGTAAATGCGCCCTTTTCATGGCCGAACAACTCGTTTGAGAGCAGCTCCTCTGTAAAGGCCCCACAGTTTATTGCAAAGAATGGGCCATCTGCCCTCCTGCTCTGAAAATGAATGTATCTCGCAAAGAGCTCCTTCCCTGTCCCGCTCTCACCCGAGATAACGACATTACAGTCAGCAGGTGCGATCTGCCTTGATATGTCAAGCAACCTCTGCATGTTCGCATCCTGTGTGATTATCTTGACCTTTCCCTGATAGCTCTCTATCTGCTCCCTCAACCGTCTGTTCTCATTCTTCAACCTCACTTTTTCAACCGCCTCCCTGACCACCTTCCTCACCTCATCAAGTTTGAATGGCTTTGCTATATAGTCATATGCACCCTTCTTCATCGCCTCAATTGCAGACTGGAGCGTTGCATACCCTGTTATCATTATCACCTCTGTATCAGGGTAGAGTTCTTTACACCTCTTTAGTATCTGCATCCCATCCACCTTCTCCATCCTCAGATCGGTAAGGACGACATCAAACATCCTGTTCTCCAGCAGCCTCAGGGCGTTCACCCCGCTCTGCGTCCCAATGACCTCATAGCCCTCTCTCTTCATTATATGCTCGAGGTTCCTGAGTGCTATCTGCTCATCATCAATGACCAATATCCTCGCCTTATACTCCATGATTTAAATCTCCTTTATGGGTAATCTTATCTTGAAGGTAGTCCCTATGCCGAGTTCGCTCTCAACGTCTATAACGCCCTCGTGTTCCTTAATAATCTCGTTAGCAACAAACAGGCCAAGGCCCGTGCCCTTTTTGTCCTTTTTTGTCGTGAAGAAAGGCTCAAATATCCTCTTTAGGTTTTCCTGCTCTATCCCGAGACCTGTGTCCTGGTTCCTTATCTCGACCGTTTTCTGGCTCAGATCTTCCTCTGCCTCAATCCTCACCTCGCCCTCATCAGGTATTGCATCGATGGCATTTGTTATTATATTCAAGATTGCCTGCTGAAACCTCTGCTTATCCACACATATAAAGATGTCTTCCGGAATCTCTGATCTGATCCCCACCTTAGCAGGGACATCCCCTTTTATAAACCCGATGGTCTCCTCCACAAGGGTCTTGAGTGTATGCGGTTCTTTCTCAAACTCCCGTTTTTTTGAGAACTCAAGCAGTGAATGCACCAGTGACTTTGCCCTCTCCACCTCACTGCCTATCTGCTGGAGCATCTCCCTCACCACATTGACATCACTCTCTTCGATCTCCTCAAGGAGTATCTGACAGGATGTGTATATATTTGATAGTGGATTATTGAGTTGGTGGGCTATGCCTGATGCCATGGTTCCAGGGATGCAAGCTTTTCAGACTGTGCAATAAGCCTCTTCTGCCTTATCTCCAGCTCTTTCAGCATCCTGTTTAATGCCTCAACGAGCGATACCATCTCCTTATCCCGTGACAGTGCAGGCATGAATGAAAACTCACCACTGGATATCTTCTGCATACTATCCTCAAGCTGTTTGAGTGGTTTTATAACCATCCGATACAGGTATTCAGCAATAATGAACCCGATAATTACAAGGAACACCCCCGAACCAATAAGGATCTTCTGGGATAACCCTATCAATGATTGAATATACCTGCGCTCTGAGGCAGATATCGTCTCGGCTGCCTCGATTATCTCCTTACCCTTCTGCCTGATCCTGCCCTCAATCTCTGAGATGGTTAGTGGATCGGCATGTCCCTGCTTCAAGTCAAAATGTCTCTGTATAAGGGATTTATAGTCCTTGATGTCTGCATCCAGTGCATAGATCTGGCTCTTTATAACGAGCTTCTCTATGGCCTCTCTGTTTCTGTTTATGATCTCCTCGGCCCTTTCTATAAACCTCAGATTCTCAAGATAGTCCTCTTTATGACCATAGAGAAAATAGTTCTTCTCATACCTCCTTATCTCAAGGGCTGTATCAAACAGCTCTGAGATTACAAAGCCAAACTCGACCTTTCTATTCAACCTTGTAAGGTTAAAGTAATTCAGAAAGGCCACGATTATCACGAGGATGATCCCGAAGTAATAGGCATAATTAACCTTGCTACGGATGCTTGGCTGGGATCTGAACATACATGATTTTAAAAGAAATCATTGCAAAATGCAATATCACACCGCCTCCGCGCAACACTCGTTATACATGGCTGTATTTCGTTAAAAACTCAGGGGTATTCAATCTTCTTATAAAATTAAACATTTAAGAGTCATCAAACCTATTGCAAAATGTAACAGAGTCATTCTCAGATCATGACACAAAATGATGAAAAATCAATCGGTTACACATTGGCATAAAACTTGTTAAAAGATATTACTGAAAAAAACCGTAAGAGGAGGGAGGAAGATGCTTAAAAGATTCTTCAGACGGTGGGAGGATTCCATGTCAGCGGTCGCCTTTGCAGAGGCAGGGGAATTTGATACGGCGGTTGAGATGGTGAAAGAGGAGAAGGCACTATTTAAAAAGATCTGGCAACTGAAGCAGGACCTTTCTCTAACGATTGAAGACCTGACCTCAATGGCGATCACATTTGCAGAGGCAGGAGAGTTTGAAAAGGCAGAGATGATTATGAAGGAGATTGGGGAGAAGCTCGCAGAGATCAAGTGGAGCAAGCAGAGGGAACTTAAGGGCCTTGTCCTGTCTTCAAAGGCAGGTTCAATTTAAGCTATGGAGAGCATAACAAGGGAAAGGATCAGGAGGCTTCTGAAGCAACTTGAGGACGCAATGTCAGCAGTTGCATTTGCAGAAGCAGGAGAGTTTGAGACAGCGAGGAGCCTCTTAAGAGAACGACGGAAGATATTACTTGCACTTACAGGTAGAAATGCTGACACAAATGCCTTCAGATATGCTATCAACATCTGTAGCCGTATAAAGGCAGGACTTGAGATCCTCTATATTGAAGGATATGAAGAGTCAAGGCTTGAGCATTACAGGAAACAGCTTGAAAAGGAGGGCATTGAACATAACCTGGTCAAGGGAAAGGGATGTATCAGAGAGGAGATCCTGAGGTATACCGATAACGATCGAGAGATACAATTTGTAGTGGTTGAATCACCTGAGAGTCAGGGTATCAATTGTAAAGAGGGAGAACTCCCTATAGCTGAATCCTACAGAAGGCTCAAGTGTCCACTTGTTGTGGTATCAGAGCCATCAGGAACCTAAAGGAGGATAGATTAATGGCAAGAGACACCAGCAAGAAGAAGAGACCCTACTTTTTAAAGACATTGTTCTTTGGTGCGATCTCGCTCACATCCTATATCCTGCTATTCATCCACCAGGACTGGATAACAGAGCACTATACAAAAGGTGGGTATTACGCCGCCTATCCCATAATAACGGCCTTTTATTTCTCATTTATACATGGGGCCTTCGGGAGCAACCTCCTGAGTCTCCTCGGCCTTGAGGCCAAACAGAGCAAGAAGAAATAAAAATAAATAAAGAAAGGAGATATAATCGGTATGAGAAAGCTTACAGCGGTTGTTGTGCTGATCTTTATGGTCTTATCATCTGCTTCGGTTGCCCTTGCAGGTGGTGGAGGCCCTCCAAAGAACTTCAAGAAGGGGATATTCCTTGAGGTCAACAGGGATGCAGGGACAGCGACATTCCTTCCTTCAGACTCTGAACAGCCGATGATCCTCAGGCTTTCTGAAGATTTAAGGGCCGATGATGTGCCTCTCAATAACAAGGTAATGGTGGTTATTGAGGAGAAGGAGGGGCAGATATATGCAAAGAAGGCAGAGATAATGTTTCTCAACCTTACACTCTCAAAATTTATAGCACTGATAGTGGTGGGATTTATAGGAGGCATGTTGAGCGGTTTCATTGGTTCAGGGGGCGCCTTCGTCCTTACACCGAGCATGATGTCCCTTGGTGCACCAGGGGCGGTGGCTGTTGCAAGTAATATGTGTCACAAGTTTCCCAAGGCAATGGTCGGTGCCTACAAGAGATACAAATATGGCCAGGCAGATATAAAACTGGGGCTTGTTATGGCGGTGTCAGCTATAGCAGGCGTCCAGATAGGGGTCAACATTCAGAAGGCCATCCTTAAGGCGTGGGGAAACGCGGGTTCAAACCTCTATGTCAGCCTTGTATTTGTCATTGTGCTGGTAATCGTTGGCATATATGTACTTTATGATGCATTTAGACTTGCAAAGAGAGGCACAGATGAGAGTGTGTCAAAACTGGCACTCAAGCTCCAGAAGATCAAGATACCCCCCATGATGCACTTCAAGACAGCAGGTGTAACACTCTCGGCATGGATCACGATTCCGGTCGGACTGGCAACAGGAATGCTCGCAGCAACGATTGCAGTGGGTGGATTCATCGGCGTGCCAGGCATGATATATGTTGTGGGTGCATCAGCGATCGTTGCAAGTGCAACAGAGCTTGTTATAGCATTTGTCATGGGATTCTGGGGCTCGTTACAATGGGCATTGAGTGGACTCGTCGATATCAGGCTCACCCTGCTGATACTGTCTGCCTCATTGATAGGGGTCCAGCTTGGGGCACTTGGCACCACCTATGTCAAGGACTATGTCATAAAACTGGTAATGGCTGCTGTGATGTTGATAGTGGCGGTAAGCAGAGGTGCAAAGGTTCCTGTGTATCTTAAAGAACTTGGGATGGCATCCATCAGCCCTGCAACAGAGGACATCCTGAACAGCGTAAGCTTTTGGGCCCTTGTCACCGCGCTCGGCACAGCAGGGATTATAATATCAGGTGCCATGATAAAGGGGATGAAAAAGGCCAGGGCAGAAAAGGCTGCATTCGCAGAGAAGGAGGCGCCAAGCCATGGGAAGGTATAGAAAGATACTCGTTGCATTTGACGGGTCTTTATCAAGCAAGAATGCATTGAAACAGGCGATAAGGCTCTCAAGAGAAGAGAGGTCGTGGCTTAAGGTGCTTGCTGTTGTGCCTGATTACGAAGGTGACCTTGAACTCATCGGTGTCAGCAACATAAAGGCCCTTATAGAAGGCCCGAAGGAGAAGTTGATCTCAGAGGCGAAAGAGATAGCAGACAAGGAAGGGGCCACCATAATAACCAACGCTGACCAGGGAGAGGCGTATGAGAGGATTGTAGAGGTGGCAGATGCAGAAAATTGTGACCTCATTGTGATGGGCAGAAGGGGTATCCACAGGGTCGAAAGGATGCTCATGGGCAGTGTAACCGCAAGGGTTATAGGTCACACTAAAAGGGATGTCCTCGTGGTGCCAAGGGATACAACCATAGGCTGGAGATATATACTACTTGCTACTGACGGTTCTGCGTACAGCGAGGCAGCCACAGAGCATGCAATAAACTTTGCAGGCTCATATGGTGGGGAGATGGTGGCAGTCTCTATTGTCGATGTGACCGACGAGTTCTACACACAGGCACCACAGATGGTCGAAGAGATGATAGAAAGGTCAAAGGGGATACTCAAGGGCGTAAGGGGGAAGGCAGAGGCCTCAAAAATCAAGATAGAGACCCTCGTCAGAGAAGGCGAGCCCTACCAAAAAATAGTTGAGGTTGCAAAAGAAAAGAAGGCCGGGGTTATCTTTATGGGAAGCCACGGTAGAAAAGGGATCAAGAAGTTGCTGATGGGAAGCGTAACAGAGAAGGTCATCGGCCATGCCCCCTGCCCTGTGCTTGTGGTAAAGAAGGCCCAATAGCCTCCTGTGACTGCCCCTACTAAGGAATCATACTGCGATCGAGAGAATAGACAGGGAAAGAGCCTTACTTCGCGCTCAAAGGATGAATCCAATTATCTAACAAATACAAAAAGGATTGCCGGATAGAAGTCTTCTTATCTCTCGGGATGTCCAATCAGTGGAGAAGCAGTTATTGGGGTTTTCCCCTGTGTCCATTTGTTAATCCTGGAAATTTCATCTTTTATGGTTGCAAGTAGCTTTCTCCCTATCTCGGGTTCCCTCTGGAAGATATCAATCGTTTCCTCTGGATCTGTTTTTAGATTAAATAATAGTGTCTTTCCTTCATCAAGATAATGTATCAATTTGTAATTATTCATCCATACTGCAACTGTACCATGCTCAATAGGTTGCCCGCTTTGATTCTTTTCAAGATGCATTGCAAACGCCGGTCTTGGAGGCAACCTCTCCCCTCTCATCAATTTCACCAAAGAGCGACCCTCCATCCAAGATGGCACAGGGATGTTTGCCAAATCAAGAATTGTTGGTGGTATATCAACTTGCTCCACTATATCCTCTATAATTCCATTTCGTCTTTCATCCGGTATTTTTATAATCAATGGTATGTTTGTTAATTCTTCATAAAGATGTGGAAAACCATGAGTTATTATGTCATGTTCAAAACTCTCACCGTGATCTGATGACAATATAATAATAGTGTTTTTAAGTAGATTTCTTGTCCTCAGTCCATTAATAAACTTCTCAAACTGACTATCACAATATCTTAAGAATTCTTCATATCTCGCTTTGGTAATATCAATTAATTTACTCAAATATATTCCTCTAACTTGTTCTTTGCTTGATCTCAACTTTCCCGAGACATTGAACATCCCTATATAGGGAGCTGGAGGGAGATATGGAGCATGTGGGGGGAAGAGATGAATCCATGCAAAGAAGGGATAAGATTTTTCTCTATCTACTATTTCAAAGAATTTTTCAAAAACCAACTCAACAGGATATTCTGTCACCGATGTATCTGTTGAAATCTTTGATAAGATTAAACCGAAAACGAAAGTTCTTTTGAGAAACCATTCATAGATGTGAGCTTTATAACCGAACAGTTCTATGAAAAACCTTAAAATATAAGTATCCACAGTAGAAGGTCTCATAAATTCGGCCGAAGAAGGAACAAAATCAAAAAACTCGGAAATCTCTATCATTGAGACGGAGGCAAAAGGATTTTGAATCAAGGCTATGTTATAATAACCATGCTTTTTAAGCAACAAAGGTAAATTTTCTCTCTCTATTTTAAATGCCCTGTAGCCGTAAGGTTGATATAATTGATGAGTCCATACCCTCTTGCCGGTCATTAAACTGGTAGTGGCTGGTGATGTATAAGAAGACTCTGCCTCACATCTTGTAAATACAAATGCATTCTGGGCCCATTCATCTATAAATGGGGTGGTTTTTCTTGGATAACCATAAAGTGACATTTTTCTTGCTGTCATGGCGTCAAATGTAACAAGTATGATATTTGGTCTTTCTGAAGTATCACTGTGTCTATTCAGATTTTCAAAATGGACGTCCTTGGCTTGTCCCATCCATATTTCGTGTATTAAAAGAGGCGATGTCAATAGAGTAAATATAATAAAAAGATATACCAGAGGAGTAATTCTTTCCTCGATAAAGATTATTATCTCTTTTGCCTTTGCCCTAATCAAATATGAAAAAAAAGCAGAAATAAGCACAAGGGATGATAAGATTACAAGCTCTAATCCAGGCTTTAAATTATATGGCCATATCAGCCTCTTTACCTTCCATGCTGATATTCCCAATATAATGATTAAAAAGAGTGTCAATATAAAAGATTCCAGAGCAATCTCCTCTTTTTTAAGTCTTTTGAAAAGTCTCTGAATGATATAGAAGAGCATCCACAACATCAAACTCGTTATTATTACTAAAATAATGCTAACAAAAGATGTAAAAGAGAGTATAGGAAGATAGTCAAAGAATTTACCATAAAACCTAAAACCATCCCAGCTATAAAAGGATTCCCCGAGCAGATATAGAAATGTTATAGCCAAAAATATTCTGAGGATACGTTTCAGTGTAACCATTCTACCCAAATAGAAGGAATGTTTTATTTACAAATGAAAAAACTTAATCCTTTTATGAGATGCCTTGAAAATTACTCCTTCATTCCATTTAGATAGTTAAGAGCAACGTATTCTGCTAATATCTCCCCCACAAACCTATTTCCTTCAACTGTCCAGTGGTGGTCAATGGGGTCATATAGTCGTTTCCCTTCTTTCTCGATCTCTTTTGCTTTTTCCCTGAACAGCTCTGTTGGATTAATAAAATCAATATCATGCTTTTTACATATATCCTCAAGGACTTTCCCAGGCTTCTCAATATCCCATTCTTCGTCAGAAAGACCGTATTTCTTCTTAAGTTTCTCCCATTCTTCTTTGTATATACTTGCTTCAAAAGGAATATAAAAGACCAGTAACCCGCTTCCAATGGATTCAGCCTCCTCCTTCAGTTTCGCTATCATAGCTTCGGTGATCTTCCATGACTCTATGACCGTGTTGTTATATTTTCTTTCCCATATTCTATACTCAATCGGCAACGCCCATTCGTCCTTGAAACTCTTTCCAGTGCTTTTTTTAGAGACATTTAAGATATGCAATGAGATTAGGATACTCTTTAAGGCATACGAGTTCTTAATTCTATCTTTCACAAGATTATAAAGATATGAATGGACATGTAGCCATCTTCTCATCTTCTTTAAAATAGATACATCCTTTGATTCAAGGTGTTCTGTATATATAAACCTATCCGGCTTTGGGACGGGAACATTCGTTAGTACAAGCTCTCCATCCTTCAGCTTAAAGAGCGGCTTATAATTCATCCCCCAATCCTTTGGTTGATTGTTGTATGCCACATCGTTCTCGCAAAACATCAGGATAGTAAGATCAGGACTATACTTTTTCCCCTCTTTCTGAAAAAATAACAATTCCTGATCAGTACTATATCCGCTTACGCCTGTATTAATTACCTCTACATAATTATTAAATTTTTCATAACCATTTAATCTTCTTTTCATTACTTCCGAAAACAAATCTTCAAATTCAATCATATAACCATCTGCAAATGAGTCACCCAAGATTAATATCCTATACTCACCTGGCCTCTTGGAATACGGATATTCAGGGCCTCGTATGCCCTTTGAATTTATCTTATATAAAACCCTATTCCTGCCCCTGACACTAACCCTTATTGTATTAATGTCTGGTATCTTGCTCCAACCAAGCAAGGGGTCATATCTATAAAACCTCCTGTCCTGTCCTACCCACTCATCCTCTCCTGGCTCACCCGAAAAGACCCGAAGAGCAACCTCTGTAATCAGAATGATTATGGTCAGAGATAATAATAAAACAATAACATTAACGAAGGCCCCACGGATTTTTTTGTTCACAAAATTCCTCCTTAAGAACTCTATCCCGAGTATTTACTTAGAAAATGGATGAGTGTATCTAAAGATCTATCAGGATAACCAAGTTCTGAAAGGTCGTATCTAAATGTTTTATTGTTGAATATCCTCATACCCTTGAGATTATTAATATTAATTCCCAAAAAGTTTCTAATCCCTGTTATATCACTAAATTTTATTAAAAAGGATAACACAAATGCAGGAAGAGGAACAAATATACAGAATGTTTCAAGCTGTTTTCGAATCTTTTTTAACATCTCTACAATATAGACAGGGTTTCGCTGTTGAAGAAAATAAATCTTTCCTCTTTGAAATTTTTCGGTATGTATAAGAATATCCCGGACAATAGTAGAGATTATATGAACATCTGTGATATAAGTCAGGTTCTTTCCCATATCAAACAGAGGCAAAACAGGCATCTTTTTAACCATTAATACCGTTGCCTTAAACAGTCCACCATCTCCAATTACCAATCCTGGCCTGAGAACTATATGCCCGTGTGATATAAACCATTTTTCAATCTCATATTTCATCCTTCCATAAGGAGTTATCGCATCTTCATCTGCAGACAGAGAACTTATAAATATCTGTAACTCCACTTTATTCTTTTCTGCCTGTTTAGCCCAGATACAAGTGCCCTTGGCATTCTTTTTATTATCTATATCATGTTTATCATGTGCACAATGAATGAATGCATCAATTTCATGATTCTCGAAGATATCCTCTAAAGGTTCACCCAATATCCCCTGGTATACCTCGTCATAATTTGGAATCGGTCTCGGCGTCCTCGAAGTTCCGATCACATAAAATCCTGCATCTTTTAGTTTCTTAGAGATGTGTCTTGCTATAAAACCACCTGCCCCGCTAATTAATACCTTCTTCATTGCTTTTTAGCATACCTGAAATATGGTCTGCTATTCGCATAGCATTGGCCATGAGGGTAAAGGAAAAATTTTTAGCCGGTATATACGAAAATAGAGAGCCATCCACTACATATACATTTGGCTCTTTGTAAAGTTCTCCAAACTTATTACATTGATAGTCCTTCACGGGATTTTCAACCATAGGCAAAGTGCCTGCATAGTGGATTGCAAAGCCTGGCTGTGCAAACTTTATAAGTAAGGGGTGTGTCAAAGCGCCTAATTTACAGAATACCCTACTAACCATCTTGATAACTTCCTTATCAAATTTATAAGGCTGGCTGTAGACCTCCAGTGTGCCATTATCCCTTAGCCTCAGATAACCTGCATTTTCTATGCTTGATGGAAAATACAGCAGTACCACAAGAACTGCTGGCAGAAAGTATTTAATAAAAACGAGATTTGTTCTGCCCGAAAAGGGCAACATATCATAAAAAACGCTCCTTAAAGGAAAATTTAATTCGAGTATACTACCTTTTAATCGCAAGTTTCTATCATGAAAATCAAATACAATATCCAGACTTTCAAACCCCATGGTATCCGTTTCGAATTTTCTCCCGATAAAAAAAGGAAATATTAAAGGGACCTGTGCAAGTCCGTTATCAAATATTGGTAGTTTAGTTGTAAAGTCTTTTTTTGTATTTAACACAATCTTTGCAGTATTTATTGTTCCCCCAGCCAATACCAATTTCTTACATTGAAATTTATGCATTGATCCACTGTTAATATCTTCAGCATGAACCACCAGGTAGTCTCTTTCTCTTGTCCAGAACTTAACCAAAACAGATTTGTGATAAATCACCTTATCTTGTTTAATAAGTTTCTGGAGAGTATACACAGGAGTATAAACATAAGGAAGATGAGGAAACCACGATTCTAATCCATCAGGCCTGTATCCTGGTCTGTTATCATAGTCTTTACTCAAAACACATAGCCTGGGTTTCCCCATATAAACACCATGATCATTCAGCCACCTTTTCTTCTTTTTATATCTTGAATACAAAATCGAACATTTCTTAGATAGTCCAAGAGGAGGCAGTAATCCTTTTGTTGAGCCGTAAAATGGTGTTAAATCATCTTCATCACCAGAGATACCGATCTCTTCAGTCAACCTGTCATAATAAGGCAACAGGTCAGATGATTTCAATGGAGTATATCTCAATTCGTCATCCATTGCTCTATAAAGACTTGCTCCCCATGCATTTGCCAGTCCACCCATTGCAAAACTCTGGATCACCATAAAACCATTCTCATCAGCCGGCGAGAATTTCTCTGCATTCCTGATAACAAACCGCATATAAGGTGAGATGAGTTTCGGAAAAATCGTTTTTTTATAAATCAGATTGTGAAGGGCCTCATAATCCTCCCCAATCATCAGTCTGAATGAATTATGATTCTTTCTGTAATCAAAGAGATTTTCATTCATTACCTCTGCATTCTCTGGTTCGTAACCGACATCGAGTATCAAAGGTCTTATTCCATTCTCTACAAAACCCAATGCAGAAGCGACACCAGTAGGACCCGATCCAACAATGATAATATCGTATATCATAGTCTGTTAATGACTATTAGGATTATCCCTTTTACAAGTTTATAGGAGGTGCGTATCAACGAATAGAATAGAGATATAAAACCCGTAAAAAAACTATCATTTTCATTAATATATTTTGGATAATTCTCTGGTAAGGTTTCTCCTAAATAGACCATAATTTTAAATTTTAGTGTAAGAAGAGGGAGCTTCTTCATGTACCTTGCAGCAACCTCTAATGCCTCAAGATCATGAATTTGTAAGATACTTTTGTTATATTTTTTAATCTCCTCACTATTAAAAAGAAAATCTATTCTCTCTGATATTATATTGAATTGTTTTTGAATAGATTCGGGAACCTCTGTATCAAAAATTGCCTTGTATATCTTTTCTGCTTCAGATTCATACATGTTTTTGTCAAACCTTGCGAGCAATAACAAACATAATATCAAAGGTATTAATGTAAAGATACACCCTATTCAAATGAATCTTGCTCAACAGCTTGTAAACCCATGGGCCTTTCTCGTGCAATACAAATATCTTATATACAATATTATCTAAACCGAGATAAACACCAGGGTGGCTATAGTATATTATTTCAAATCCATACCTATGTAATAATGTAGCGAGTGATTTCTTAGTGAAAAAGTGTAGATGCTCTGGAGGTTTTAAAAACCGCCACTTTTTTCTCCTCATACGCGCGTTTAGGCTTCCATAGTCAGGTGTGGTCAGAGCTAATAAACCATTAATCTCAAGATTCTTGCTGATTTTTTCTATATACAAATGAGGAGAGGATAAGTGTTCAATTGTGTCCCACATACATACTACATCAAACCTTTCATTACTTAACTCATGCTTAAGGAAATCACCACAAATCACTTCAAGATTTAACTGACTATGTGCGTATGCAATGCCATCCTGCGCAATATCTATTCCTTTAACAACGTTAAAGTATTCTTTTGCTATTTCAAGAAAGAAACCATAAGCACACCCAATTTCAAGCAGTCTATGATGAAAAGATGGATTCAGAAATTTCTGGAGAACGCTCAGGCGCGCTTTAAAATTTTTTTGTATAATTTTCTTGTCAGCAACATAATCTCTATATTCATTGCCAGAAAAGTAATTATCATTATAAAACCTGAATAACTCTTCATCATTATATACTTGTGGATTTACAAAAGCATGCCCACATTCCTCACATTTCAATATGCTTCCATACAACACTTTTTTTTCATCGGCACCACCACATATAATGCAGTTATTCATAGCTTATTAAGAATATTTATGAAATATTACCACCCTTTAGATGATGTTATCAATATTAAGGGGAGCAATCGTGTTTAAAAGATTGATGAATGAATAAGAAAAGGTTTATTAGCATTAAAAAATTTTTCAGTAAATTTATGATTAGATATCAGTAGTGTCCGCTAAAAAATTATCATAAGGCTTGAAACCTCTGTCAAAGGTGATAGAATATCACCTGTACAACCAATAATGACAGGAGGTTCAAGC
>MTOQ01000027.1 GCA_002011735.1 Nitrospirae bacterium JdFR-81
AGAATCAGTCTTATTGACTTGCTTTCTTGTAGACACTACAATATCTCCAAGGCGAGAGAACCTGACTTACAACACTCTCTATTTTAAGCGGACAGTAGTGAAAGAAATTAATTGTACATTACAAAAACAAATGATTTAATGCAGATAGAGGGGATGTCGAAGTGGTGGAAGGATGAAGGGCCTGCCCTTTCGGCAGGCCCTTTGATTTTATGGAGAATAAATATTAATTGGAGGGGGACATGAAACGAGCGGTTATACTATTGTGATGGTTCATGGGCTTCAGGGGTTACCGATACACTTCCTGCGACGGTTTCTGTAATTAAGACGATGCAGACATTAAATGAGGTATCATCTCAGGACTACACAGATGCTGTTTCATGGCTTCAATCACAGAGTCTTGAGGCCACTGATTATTTAGCAGAGAGGATTTATGCATTGTCAGATTACCCTTTACCGACTCTTTCCCTCTTCTTGACATTCATGCTGTTATAATGTTAGCTTTGCTTTTTAAAGTCAGGCCTTGATGGTCAGGAGACCATGACAAAGATACTGCTCGTTGAGGACAACAAGACACAGGCGCGGTTTATAAAGGATTTTCTTGAGAAGAAGGGGTATGAGGTGATATGGGTGGAGAAGGGCACCTCGGCCATCAAGACGGCAAAGACCACGCCTGTTGACCTGGTGTTGCTTGACCTTGTGCTTCCTGATATAAGCGGTAACGAGGTCTGTCGGTGGCTTACCGAGAATCCTGAGACAAAGGATATCCCGATAATCATCCTGACGGCAAAAACGGATATATCCGAGAGGGTTGCAGTGCTTGAGGCAGGTGCCCATGATTATCTTCCAAAGCCCTTTGATGAGGCAGAGCTCAATGCAAGGATATACGCTGCCTTGAGGACAAAGGCCCTGCAGGATGAGCTGAAGCAGAGGAACAGGCAGCTCATGGAGCTTACAAAGAAGCTCGAGCTCATGGCGATCACAGATCCGCTTACAGGGGTATACAACCGCAGGCATTTTGAGAAGCTAATAAAGACAGAGTTCTCCAAGGCTGTCAGATACAAGAGTCCCCTTTCATGTCTCATGGTGGATGTGGATCACTTCAAAAGGATCAATGATAGATACGGTCATGATGCAGGAGACTCTGTGCTTAGGAAGGTTACAGAGATACTCTCATCCTCACTCAGAGAGGTGGATGTCCTTGCACGGTGGGGTGGTGAGGAGTTTATCATACTCCTTCCAAATACAGACAGGGATAAGGCGCTGGTGGTTGCGGAGCGGATTTTGAGGAATATATCAGGCCACCGGTTTGAGAAGCTGGCCGAGAGGGAGCGGGTTACGGTGAGTATAGGCGTGGCTGTTGTGGATGGGGACACAAAGGACTGGGAGGCCCTCATCAAGCAGGCAGATGACGCCCTTTACAGGGCAAAGGCAAAGGGTCGTAACAGGGTGGAGTATGGTTAACCTTTCAGTAGCCTGTCTATCAATGAGAGTAGCTGGTCCTTTTTGAACGGCTTTGTCAGGTACTCATCTGCCTGGTATGTCCCTATCACATCAGTCCTGTACTGGGGCTTTCTGTATACACCTGTCATCAGGATTATCTTCGGCTTCTTTGTGATCTTCGGGTCTTCCTTTATCTTCTTGCTCAACTCGAAGCCATGGATACCTGGTATCAGGCCATCAATGATCGCTATGTCAGGCTGTTCCTTGGCCACTATCTCAAATGCCTCGTTTCCATTACGGGATTCGATGATGTCAAACCCTCTGTCCTTGAGGAAGAGCTTGAGCAGTTTGATTATGTTTACATCATCATCAACGATCAGTAGCTTCATGATCGCGATCCCGAATTTTAGTTCTTCTCATAAAAAGGGTTCAGGATTCAAGTGTCCAGGTGAAGAGCTCAAGCACACCCTTTGCCTTCTGCTTCGTTGCCTGTTCCATAACTTGAATCCTTAATAAATATATTACCCTCATGGAAGGTTTTTTTAAATACCTCCCTTAATGGGGATCTCATAGTATCCTGGTGAGACCTCGTATCTGCTTATTAACATGGCCTCAACCTGTGTGAGTTTTTCGGGATAGGGCATCAGCTCAAGCCTCAGATTCATGCTATCACCCATGATACGGCCCTTCAGCCTTGCATACCCTTTGTCTCCTTCAAGACCGATGGACTCTATCTGGATCCTTTCATCCCTTATGGTGATCGCACCCTGGACATGGTGGAAGGTCTCAAGCAGGGGCAGGGCAAAGATGCCAGGGTCCCTTATCTCAAGGTCGGGGACACTGAACTCGATATTGACACCTTCCTCACTGATGCGGATCACTGCAGAGAGGTGTCCATCCCCATCAAGGCCTCTGTTGATGAGATAGGGGATCGAACCAAGGTCGACCCTGGTGATATTGAATATCCCTGTCTGTCCAGTGCCTCTGATTACAGGGAATGTTACTTCTCCGTTGATGCCGCCGTCTCCTATCCGTCCCCTGAGTGAGAGTTTCAGTCTCCTGTTAAGGGGGTCTAACGAATCCAGCCTTGATACAAGACCCTTTATCTCCACGATCTCCTCTCCGTCCTTCTCTATCCTGATGCTGTCCATATGAACGGTGAATAAAGGGCCTTTCTTGAGGCCGTTTATGGAGACCCTGAGCCCTTCCTCCAGGGGCTCGGATATGGCCCTTTGGATGCCTGCCTCTATCACCTCCTCGGGTATGGCGATCAACCATATGAGTATGGCAGAGGCGATGATTGCGATCAGAAGATACAGGATCCTGATCATGTCCTGTCACCTGTCTCGATGGCCCGAATCAGTGAGACGGTGATCCTCAGTGTGAAGCGTTCGGGGTCTTCAAAGGCGGTCTTCATGAGGGTCTCCTTGATCCTCAGTGGAAATCGTGAGTTTTCTACCTTGTACAGGAGGTTAACGATGGCGTTCAGGTCTGTATCCTGGATCTCGACCTCTGCATCCTCAAGGATGTACCCTCCGAGCCTCTCCTCCTTGATGGGCCTTATGGCCTTTGCCTTCATGCCAAGGGAATTGAGTATGTGTTCGATTGCAGAGACCACGCCCTGTGTCTTTACAAGTCCAATCCTCTTCTCCTTGGATTCGATGTATCCCTTTATACTGTTAAACCTCTCGTTGAGCAGGTTTAGCTCCCTTATCTGGGAGCGAAGGCGCTGATTTATCGTCCTCTCCTTCCTGAGGGTGATGGAGGTGATGGATGCGAAGGTGGCCGTCAGGATGAAGACGACGATGATCAACATAGAGAGCCTGTCTGAGAGCACCAGCCTTAAAAGGTTCTTCATGTCTCTGTCTCCTTCATCATGATGGTGAAGTCCACTCTGCTGTCAGGGGAGAGTGAGGAGTCAAGAACCTTCACATCCTCATAGTGAGATGAAAGCCTGTTCCTCAATGCCTCCACATCCTCAAATGTGCCGGCGGTGCCCTTTATTAATATCCCTTCCTGTCCGCTCCTGAATTCCCTGAGCCTTATCTCCCTGCTGACACCAGGCATGCCGATTATTCCTGATATCTCCTTCAGTGTATCGATGACCGATCTGCTGCCGAAGACCTCCCTCTTCTTCATCATCTGGTTGACCTTCCCCCTGAATTGTCTTACAGGATCGATGACCCTCTTGTCAGCAGGGAAGGCATTACGATATATCTCGTATGTCTTTCTTGAGAGGATGCTGTTTTCATCCTTTATCTGTAAGAGGGACTTTAGGTTGCCTGTTGAGAATGCCAGGAGTATGAGGATGAGCAGTATCGTCGTCAGCCTCAGTTTCTTTGCTATATCCTCGATATTACCTGTGTATTGAAACTCTCCTTTCCTCAGGTTTATCGAGGGTCTCTGGAGTTCCTTCACGACGACCTCTCTCCTTCTTTTGATGTCCATCCCCTGAAGACCGGTTATGCTCAGTGGTGACTCCATGCCTCCGTCACCAATAAGGCGCACATCGAGTGAGGTTATGACCCTTGGCTCAATCCCTGCGGATGAGAATGTATTTATCATCTCTCCGAGCCTCTTCTTCTCGATGCACACTGCAAGCACCCTGCAACGATCTCCTGATCCCTGCATTATGAGGTGGTCTATTATATATTCATCTGCACTCCCAAGGAGGAGGTCATCGATCTCATACCTGATCGTCTCCTCTATCTTCTTCCTGTCAGAGAAGGGGAAGTCAAGCTCCCTGAGAGAGAGCATGCTCAATGGCAGGCTCAGGTATATATGGGCACCACACCTTCCAGAGAGGCCCTTCAGTGCCTGCTCAAGAGACCCTTTAAAGGGGATGGAGTCTGTATCCATCATCCTGACGTCATCACCATTTCTTTCTGCCACATACAGGTCGAGATGTTCATCCTGTATGTCTATCAGACACACCCTCACCTATATCTCCCTCCAGTAGTGAATGGTCCCTGAGGTGTCTATTATGCTCTCGATGATCCTCTTCACACCATGGACATCCGCCCTTACACTGACCATATAAAAATCACCCCTGACCGTTATCCTCCCCTGTATGGTGATGCCTATCGCCTCAAGCCCTGAGACCTTCAGGATGTCAGCCCTGTTCTTAAAGGGTGTTGTCTCACGGTAATGGATTATCCTCTCTGCAAGTGCCTCGGTCATCTCGTCACTGAGGCTTACAAGCACAGGCACCTCTGCGGTGTTTATGTTTATCATACCATCACCATAAATAGTTATGTAGGGTCTTATGGTCACAAAGGTCTCCTGATCGATACCGTCTATGAGTCTGAGTTCGTCGATGCTCCACAGGTATGAGTTCTTGGATCTGTCTTCCGAGCCTGCCAGTCTGGGCTCTGTATCAGGGTCTATCCAGTCCGCTATGTTTAGGGCTATATCCGTGTCTATATCCAGATACCCCAGTAGCCTCTTCAGTGATGAGAGAGCCTCCTCATTTGTCGAACCATTTGGATATATGATGCTGTTTATATTCAGCCTTGAATTCTCGTCCTCTATGCTCACGCTTATACTGCCCTCATCACCAAGGCTCATGGGCAGGGCGATGCCCTGCAGGGTGGTCCCTGACAGCCCTGATGCATATCTGTTTATATAGTGTGCGACAAGACGCTGTCCTGATCTACAGAGCAATGAGGCCTTCTGGGCATTGATCCAGTTTGTGAGAGAGGAGGTGTTTGTGTAAACGCTGTATGCGAATTCTACGGCAATCCCTGTGAGGATGCTCAGTAGCAGGAGTATAACTATAAGGGCTGTTCCACCTTCGTGTCTCATAGTCTGTTGCCTGTCATGGGACGGGCATATTCAACGAGCCTTACAGGCCTGCCATTGTCGTTGAATTCGATACCGATCCTTATGACCCCAGGCAGTCTGCCCGTCAATGAGGTATCCCATGTCCTTACCCACCTATCATTATATAGTATCTCGATTGTAAAGGCCCTTATCTCCCCTAACATCTCAAAATCGAACCCCTTATCCACCCCTGTCTCACCAGATGGTGTGATGGGCAGGACTGTCTTATTCAATGAGAGCCTGTCACCCTCTTTCTCTATAAAGTATCTGATCCTTACCGGCAGGTTATCCCTGAGTGAGAAGGAGGTGAACTGGATCTCTGATACGGGCCTCCCGAATATGTCCCTGTCCTTGACCATAAATCGTGTCTTCTCCCTGTCCGTCTCATTCGCCCTGAATAACGCACCCTCTATCTCCCTCCTCATTATGTCCAGGGTGGTCCTCACCTCCTGGTATCTCAGTGATACATCCTCAAACCGTTTGAACGCCCTGTTCACGGTGAAGAAGGAACTGTATATCGTGCCGAGGATGATCACCAGAAGCAGGAGGCTTATCAATATCTCTATCAGTGTAAAGCCCTTCCTGCCCAACCCCATCCTACCTCACTATAAACTCCCTGAGGCTTACCGTCTTTCCATCTCCGCTTATGGTGGTCTTTAACTCCACTATCCCTGTGTCAGGGATGGCATTTGCTGTATTGATAAATGTGAAGTCTGTGTCAGGGACCCTGCCCCTGGAGTCAGCAGGTTTCATCTCCATCTCCATGAGTTTCTCCCTTGCAAGCATATACATCTCCGTAAGCAGGGCGTTCTCGTAGGAGAGGTCGGCATGGTAGTTCACTGTATAAAGGATGGTGACAAGGACCATCCCGACCAGTGCAAGGGCTACCATTATCTCAAGCAGTGTAAAGCCGTGGTCAGAGCCTGTATCCCTCATAGATGCTCGTCCTTCCTGTCAGGTTATTGAAGAATACCGTGTATTCAATGTCTCCATCACCAAGATGCACTATTATCGGTTCCTCAGGACCAAGGGGTCCAAACTCGATGATCACCTCTCCTTCAGAGACCCTGCCCATTGAGGGTATGACTATATCTCTTAGTCCGTTCTCGATACCCACCCTGTATGACCTGCTCTCTCCCTTCATAGTGAATGCATAACTGTCCTCATCAAGATTGAATCTGAAGACACAGGTCTCCTTGCTGTTCAGGGCCCTGTCATATACATATCTCAGGGTAGTGCTCAGGTGTCTTGTCTCATCCTTCACCCTCTCTTTGTTGCTCTTCCATACAGAGGGCATTACTATGGCCATTGAGAGGGAGATGATGAATAAGACCACGAGCAGCTCAAATAGGGTAAAGCCCCTGATGACCGGAGGATGGCAGGTTATAAGCAGGGATGTCCTGGTCTTCATAAATCCCAGTTTGTGATATCTGCGTCATATCCCTCACCACCAGGCTTGCCATCAGCGCCATAGCTTATTATGTCGTAGTCACCATTGGCACCAGGGGATATGTAGATGTATGGGTTGCCCCAGGGGTCAGGGGTTAACTTCTTCTTCTCAAGATACCCGCCCTCCCTGTAGTTCTTTGGTATACGGCCTATCGTTGGCTTTCTGATGAGGGCCTCAAGCCCCTGCTCTGTTGATGGATAGAAGCCATTGTCCATCTTGAAGAGCTTTAGGGCGGTCTCAAAGTTCTTGATCTGTATCTTTGCCTGTGTCACCCTTGCGTCATCGGTCCTCCCAACCAGTCTCGGTGCTATAATGGCGGCCAGTATACCGAGGATCACAATGACCACCATTAACTCGATCAGTGTAAAGCCGTGCTCCTTCTTTCCTGTCCTCATCATAGATATTATAGGCCCATCACCATGCATGGTGCAAGGTCACCTTATAAGCTGATTCAGTTCGAATATCGGTAATAACACCGCAAGCACTATAAAGCCCACTATAAAGCCCATGACCAGTATGAGGGATGGTTCAAGCAGGCCGATGGCCTTTTGCAGCCTCCTGTCAAACTCCCTCTCATACGATAGGGCCAGCCTGCTCAATACCTCAGGGAGCCTTCCGCTCCTTTCTCCTGTTGATATCACCTGAAGCACTGTCGGTGGGAACCCCTCGAGGCTGCTTGATAGCCTTGCCCCCTGGGATACAAGCTCATAGGCAGACATGATCCTCCTCTCCATGATGAGGTTCCCTGTGGCCTTTGATGTTAGCCTCAGTGCATTGAGCATCGGGACACCACCATGCAGGAGGAGGGACATGGTGGTTGTGAACCTCAGCATGTAGAGGGTCATCATGATCCCTGTTGGGTCTTTCAACAAGATGCGATCTATAAGGTCCTTCCTCCGTTCCCTGATCAGCCTGTATATGCCTGCAAATGCGATAAGCAGCAGAGCCATCAGCCACCAGTATCTCCTGAAGGCATTGCTTATATAGATCAGGAGGATGGTGATGGCAGGGAGGCCCTGTGCCGAGTCCTCAAAGATCCTTGTTATCTTCGGCACCACGAATATGAAGAGGAAGCTCAGGACGATCGCACTGACGATCACCATGAATACCGGATAGATCAGGGCTGTCCTGATCTTGCCCCTTGTGTTCATCTGTGTCTCAAGGAAGTCTGATAGTGTATTGAGGACACTGCTGAGCTCACCACTGCTTTCACCTGCAGAGACCATGCCTGTGTAGAAGTCAGGGAACACATCGGGGTAGGACTGCATCGCCCTTGAGAGGCTCGCCCCCCCAGAGACCCTTTCCTTTATATCCACAAGTATATTCCTCCACACACCCTTCTGTTCTGAAGACAGGGCGTTGAGTGCATCTATAAGTGGGACACCGGATGAGAGGAGTGTTGAGAGCCTCCTTGTAACCTCTGGCAGGAGGGAGGTCAAGGACCTCCTTGATAGAACCCCCCTCCTGTAGGCGGCCTCTTCAGAAACCTTTCCAGGGAATATCCCCCGTTCCTTGATCTTTACGATGGCCTCTCTGAGGTTTTCGGCATCGATTGCGCCCGAGACCTCAGCGCCTGCCTCATTGTATCCCCTGTATTTAAATACAGGCATAATACCCTATAGATCTGTCTCGACCTGTGTAACCCTGAGGACCTCTTCTATGGTGGTTATGCCGGCCCTGACCTTTTCAAAGGCGTCGTCCTGGAGGCTCCTGTAACCTGTCCTTGCGGCCGCTTCCTTTATACTCCTTGCATCCCTCTTTTCAACGATCATCGATCTTATGTCAGGCGTGATCCTCAGGAGCTCGTATATGCCTGTCCTGCCCAGGTATCCCTTCTCTGAGCACCTGTCACAGCCCCTTCCACGGTATAGTCTATCCACATGGCCAAGGTATGCGATCTCCTGGTCAACAGGTGTATAGGCCTCCTTACAGTACGGGCATATGGTCCTTACAAGCCTCTGGGCGAGCACGCAGATGAGTGATGAGGCAACAAGGAACGGCTCTATACCCATATCTATGAGCCTTGTTATGGCTCCAGGGGCATCGTTTGTATGCAGGGTGCTCAGGACAAGGTGTCCTGTCAGTGAGGCATGGATGGCTATCTCAGCGGTCTCCCTGTCCCTTATCTCACCGACCATTATGATGTCAGGGTCCTGCCTGAGTATTGACCTCAGACCTGATGCGAATGTCAGACCTATCTTTGGGTTTACCTGCATCTGGCCGATGCCCTTGAGCTGGTATTCCACAGGGTCCTCAATGGTGATTATATTGCTCTCTTCTGTGTTGAGCTTCAGCAGGGACGCATAAAGGGTGGTGGTCTTTCCAGAGCCGGTAGGCCCTGTCACCAGGATTATACCACTCTTTCTTGATATCGCATCAATGAACTGGTTGAGGATCGGGCCTGAAAACCCGAGCATCTCAAGGCTCATGACCCCTGTCTGCCTGTCAAGTAGCCTGAGGACTGCCCTCTCTCCCTGGGAGGTTGGTATGATCGAGACCCTTATATCCACGTCCTTGCCACCCACAAGGAGCCTGATGCGGCCATCCTGTGGGAGTCTCTTCTCGGCTATGTCAAGGCCTGCCAGTATCTTTATACGGGATATCAGGGCGTCCTGTATGATCTTTGGCGGGCTGAGTATCCTCCTCAGCACACCATCCACCCTGAACCTCACCTCAAGCCCCTTCTCATATGGCTCTATATGTATATCGCTCGCCCTCTCCTTTGTTGCCTCCATGAGCAGGGCATTCATCAGCCTTATGATGGGGGCCTCCTCGGTCAACTCAAGCAGGTCTCTCGGGGATTCAAATTCTGTCGCTATCTTTGAAAGGTCCTCTCCCTTGATGTCACCCATGACCTCATTGACATTCCTCTGTTGACTGTAGACGCGGTTTATTGCATTTATTATGCTGTCTCTATCGGTAAAGACAGGGCGGGGTCTCAGATGAAGTGCCCTTGATATATCCATGAGCGCAAAGAGCCCACGGTTGTCAGACACGGCAGCCACAAGCTCTCCATCCCTGACACCAAGGGGCAGGACTGCGTTACCCTTGACAAAGGAGATCGGCAGGTCCTTCAGGAGTGAGGTGTCTATGTCTTCGTCCCTTATCTCTTTAAGCCTCTCCATCTCACTGGCCAAGTATCTTTACCCTGTAATTCGGCTCCACATATTCGATCTCCGGGATCGACTTGAACTCCTTTAATGCATCCTCCACGGTCATCTTCTCCTTCAGTCTTATGCGGAAGAGTTTCGTCTTCTCATTATAGCTTATGATCGATGCCTCCATGCGGGATATTATCTCCTCTGCGTCCTCATACGAGACACCATCCCTGAACCTGATGAGGAGCTCTCCCTCTATATAGTGCTTCTCCTCTCTTGCAAAGGCGGCATACTTGTCCTTTGTCATCTTTGAGAGGGTTTCTGACTCCTTGACTATGTGGGGGGTGAGGAAGACGAGGAGGTTCGTCTTCTTCTTTGATGTGGTCTTGTATCTGAAGAATAGGTTCAATATCGGGATGTCTCCCAGTATGGGTGTCTTCTCCATGATCTCCTCTTCCTTCTCCTGTATCAGGCCACCTATAACCACGGTCTGGCCGTCCTTTACAACCACGGATGTCTTTGTTGACCTTTTTGTCGTTGTTGGGCCTATGGTGGTCAGCACACTCTCAGGTGTCTCCTTCACGGCTGATATCTCCTGATAGATCTCCAGCTTCACATAGTCACCCTCTGTTATCTGTGGGGTTATCCTCAGTTTTATCCCCACATCCTTCCGTTCGATCGAGGTTAACACGGTGTTGGTGGTCGTTATATCCCTCTCCCTCTTTGATATCAGGGGCACATTCTCACCAACGATGATCTCCGCCTCCTCATTGTCCGAGGTCAGTATCTGCGGGGTTGAGAGGACATTGATGGCATCTTTGAATTCACTGAGGCTGAACAGTGCTGCGAACCCAGGTGCGGTCAGGTTCGTTGTTGTGACTGTGCCGTCCTGATTGACGATAGAGACAGGGATCGTTGTGAAGTTGCCCATACCGCCGATGGAGAAGCCGGTCAGTCCTGTGATGATCGACTCCACGGCACTTGTGCTTATGGCCCCAACGCCACTTATGAAGACAGGGTCACCCTCGTGTTTCGCCATTGCCCTCCACTTTGCACCCACCTCCTTCAGCCTCTCCATCGAGACCTCTATGATCATCGCCTCCACAAAGACCTGTCTCCTCCTCCTGTCAAGGGCCTTGATGACCTTCACGATGTCCTGGTATTCAGAGGGAGGGGCAACAATTATGAGGGAATTGGTTGCCTTGTCAGGGGTTATGCTTATCTGTACAGGGGTGCGTTTTATGACCTGTCTGCGCTTGCCGGTTGTGGATTTTGGGGCAGGGGTGTGCAATGGGGTTCTTAATATCCCCTCAAGCACCTTTGCCAGCTCCTCTGCATCGGCATTCTCAAGGAAATAGACATTTATCTTAGGTGGCTCACCATGGGTAGGGGGTCTGTCTATCTTCTTGAGGATCGACGCCACCTTCTCTATATTCACTGCAGAGTCGACTACAAGGAGGAGGTTGCCAGGGCCGAATGAAGAGATATGCCCATCCTTTGATACAATGGGCCTCAGGAACCTTGCAGCCTCCTCTGCGTCGATGTGCCTGACAGGCAACAGCTTGGTTATATAGCTCTCATTCACGGGTATCTTCTCGTCAACGGGTATCCAGCCCTCCTGGCGTGCCAGTGATGAGGGGATGATCTTGTATGTTTTCTTGCCCGCGGGTATCACCGTATATCCCTTAAGCCCCAGGACAGATGTGAAGAGGTCAAAGGATTCATCAACGGAGAGTTTTGTGGGTGCTATGATGGTGACCTTCCCCTTCACCCTCTCGTCAAACACAAAGTTGTAACCTGTAACCTCACTTATGAACTTTATCAGTGCAGGCATCTCGACATTGATAAAATTAAAGGTGATCCTGGCATCCTTTGACCCATCCTGTACGGCTGATACAGGTGTTATGAGAAAGAGCATAAGGATGATGACGAGATACAGTGATATACAGGTTGGGGAAGGGCCTCTCATACCCCTGTATCCCTCTGTATTCTTAAGCAGGAATGCCCTCATATCTCTCCTCCCTTACCTTATCTGATAGTTCAGTGAGAGTCTTGAACCCCCTCTCATTATGTCAAGGCTTATCCTGTCCATACCCCTCAGTGCAGACATCGCCTTTATGGCTACATCAGGTGAAGATATATCAAGGCCATTGATCTTTAAGAGGATGTCTCCATTCCTGAGGCCAAGGCTTTCATAGAGACCCGCTGGTCTCACCTCGAAGAGCTTGAACCCGTACTGTCTGCCATTCCTGAAGTTTGGCAATAGCCTTGCGTCTGTCAGTATCTGTTCAGGGTTTTCAAGTAGCTGTTGCACCCTATCCCTGTCCAGTATATAGTCCCTGTCGCCTATCTTCTTCACAAATGTGGCCTTTGAACCGCTGGCCTCTGCTTTTGATCGGCCTGTAAAGGAGCCTATATCCACCATCCTGATGGTGATCGTTTCACCACCACGCATTATCCTCACATACTCAGGCCTTATCTCGATTAGCCTTCCATATCCAGAGACCTCATCACCATACCTGAATACCTCCTGCACCTGATCTTCCTTTGATATGAGTATCGCATAGCTCATCTCTTCTGGTCCAACCGCGGTGCCCACAAGGGTTAGATCAGAAGGAGGGGCCGCAGGGCCTGAGCTTGCGGTGTCGATGGCGCTCAGTGGCCGCAGCTTCATCGGCCTGCCAAAAGGGTTCTTCTCCAGTATGATAGAGTATGACATGAGGTCATGTCCCTTTTGTAATTCTTTATTTATATTGGTATCCATGGTCTCTGTTATCTCTGTTGTGGCTTTTGCATAAAGGAGGCCTATGATATTCCTCAATAGGAAGAGGCCGGCGATCAGTATAAGGGCCATGAGCAGATGATTGATTATACGGGCCTTCCATGATAAGGATGAGGTCATATCTTAGCTTATAAAATTGCCCCCACCATGTCAATCAAGGTTATATCCTTGCGTCCTTGAGTGCCTCCTTGCACGGGCAGTGCCTCTCGGGGGGGATTGACTCCAGCACGCCACTGAGGAGCCTCTTGAGCCTCTCCGTGGTTGCAGACATCACCTCCATCACCTCTGTGGTTGTTAGTTTTTTCTTGCTGATCCCTGCTGCATAGTTTGCCACTACAGATATGCCTGCGATACATATCTCAAGCTCCCTTGCCAGGGAGGTCTCGGGCATACCTGTCATACCGACCACATCTGCCCCGAGCATTCCGAACGCCTTTATCTCTGCTGCGGTCTCAAGCCTCGGGCCTTCAACGGCCACATATGTGCCCCCGTTCTTTATGCGCACACCTGCCTTCCTGCCGGCCTCTAATATGACCCTGCGCATCTCTGGACAGTATGGCTCTGTAAAGTCGATATGTACAACCCCCTGCCTGCCATCATAGAATGTGGAACGCCTTGTGCGTGTCATGTCTATTATCTGATCCAGCAGGACGATATCCCCTGGCCTCAACCCCTTCTTTATGCCACCAACCGCACTGATAGATATTATCCTCTCAACCCCCAGCCTCTTGAAGCCATAGATATTTGCCCTGTAGTTGATCATGTGTGGAGGGATGCTGTGGTCGCTCCCGTGTCTTGGAAGGAAGATGATCTCACGGCCTCTCAGTTCTGCGATCGTGTAATGGTCAGATGGCCTGCCAAAGGGTGTCCTGACCGCCTTCTTCCTCTTCAGGGTGAGCCCTTCGATGTTATATAGACCACTGCCGCCTATAACACCGATAGCTGACATATCATTGCCCTCCTTATTTGTAGTATAATCATAATAGTTTAACCTGTTTAAGAAAATATTTCTCAGTATGAGCCTTATACCACCTGATATCCTCACGACCATGCTTAAGAGGGCCCTCTCAAAGGGGGGTGATTATGCCGATGTGTTCGTAGAGCGGAGGGGAGGGCTGTCGATATATCTTGAGAACGACAGGATCGAGAAGATAAGCTCTGGGGTTGATTCAGGTGTTGGGGTAAGGGTCATCCATGGCGACAGGACAGCCTATGCATATACCAATGACCTTTCGCCTGCTTCGCTCTTTGAGGTCTCGGAGTCTGTGTCCAAGGCGGTCAGTGACAAGACCTCGAATGACAGGGTCATCAACCTCATGAAGGCAAGGCCATCGGTGACCTTTCAGATAAAGGAGAGGCCATCGGATGTGGAGATAACAAGAAAGATTGAGCTTATCAATCAGACAAATAGGGCAGTGAGGGGATTGAGTCACAGGATCAGACAGTCAATGATTAACTACAGGGAGACCTATCAGGATGTGTGTATCGGCACCTCAGATGGCACACTGGCAGAGGATAACCGTGTCTATACACTTGCCATTGTCCATGTTGTGGCCTCAGAAGGGGATGTGATCCAGACCGGCTATGAGCCTGTGGGAGGTCTCGTGGGTTTTGAGTTGTTCGATGAACATCCACTCCAGGAGGTTGGCCTGAGGGTGGCAAGAAGGGCCCTGATGATGCTCAGGGCCCATAGGGCACCAGGGGGCAGAATGCCGGTTGTCATCTCCTCAGAGGCAGGCGGGACGATGATACACGAGGCCATCGGTCATGGCCTTGAGGCCGATCTTGTGCAACAGGGACTCTCTGTCTATGCAGGAAGGGTAGGAGAGAGGATAGCATCGCCATTAATCACGATCATAGATGACTCCACATTGCTGAACAAGAGGGGTTCGTTCGGTTTTGATGATGAGGGTTCTGATTCCCAGAGGACGATCCTTGTGGAGAAGGGGATCCTGAGGGGGTATATGTATGATAGATTCACGGCCATGAAGGAGGGGCTCAGGTCTACGGGCAACGGGAGGAGGGAGTCATACAGACACAAGCCGATACCAAGGATGACCAATACATTTATCGCGCCTGGTGATCACAGCCCATCAGAGATAATAAGGACGGTTGACAAGGGCCTCTTTGTAAAGAAGATGGGCGGTGGCCAGGTCAACACAGTGACAGGGGAGTTTGTCTTTGAGGTCTCAGAGGGATATCTCATCGAGAATGGTGAGGTTGGTGAGGCGGTCAGGGGAGCGACCCTGATCGGCAATGGCCCTGAGGTGCTGAGGTCCATCGATATGGTGGGGGATGACCTTGGCTTCTCAATAGGCACCTGCGGTAAGGACGGTCAGGGGGTGCCTGTGTCAGATGCCATGCCGACCGTGAGACTCTCGGAGATGGTGGTCGGTGGCGAGGTCAGGTAGGGGTGCTATCAAACCCAGGAGAGGGGCACAATGGATACACAATAGATGTATTTATGATACACCCCTTTCACCCCATCGTTGTTTTTAAAGAAAAATTTTCTGGTATATAATTTGCTTAGGCTTTAGTGCTATGCGTCTCCAGAATACCCTGAGGAGGGAAGTCCATATAAGGGGCACAGGTCTCCACACAGGACGTCAGATAAATATGAGGCTGAGGCCTGCACCCAGAGACACCGGTATAGTCTTCATAAGGACTGACAGGTCACATGCTGAGATAAAGGCCTCTGTAACCTCTGTCTCTGATACGACATTTGCCACCACCCTGGCATCCAATGGTGTGAGGGTGGGCACTGTTGAGCATCTCCTGTCGGTGTTTGTGGCCCTCCAGATAGACAATGTCTATGTTGAGCTTGATGGCCCAGAGGTCCCGATAATGGATGGTAGCGCACTGCCCTTTGTTACGAGGATAATGGAGTGTGGTATAGCAAGACAGGCGAAGACCCTGTCATACCTTAAGATAACCAAACCGATAGTGGTTAAGGAGGGAGAGAGCCAGATTGCCATCACCCCTTACGATGGTATGAGGATCACCCAGCGGATCCACTATCGTCATCCCCTTTTTGGAGAACAGAGGCTCGGGATCGATATAACAGAGAAGAACTTTATCACCGAACTCGCGCCTGCAAGGACATTTGGTTTCCTAAAGGATATAGAGGTATTGAGGTCAAGGGGCCTGGTCAGGGGTGGATCACTCGAGAACGCGATAGTCCTTACCGAGAGGGAGATTGTAAACAAGGATAAGCTGAGGTTCAAGGACGAATTTGTCCGTCACAAGATACTCGATACCCTTGGGGACATATCCCTGTTAGGCCTGCCCATCCACGGGCACATTATCGCAAACCGTTCAGGGCATACACTCAACATCAAACTCCTCAAAAAGATCCTCCTATCTGATGGCTGCTGGGAGATCGTCTCAGACAATGGCGCTGAGACACAGGCGATCGGCCTTACCGCGTAAGGATTCCTCTAAGTTCAAAGACACAGAAGAAGGGCTGCCTCACCCCTCCTGCAGGTAAGACAGCCCTTTGAGATAGGGTTATTTCTTCTTTCTGCTCGTGCTCTTCTTCTTTGTTGCAGCCTTCTTCTTAGCGGCAGTCTTCTTCTTGGCAGCAGTCTTCTTCTTGGCTGCGCTCTTCTTCTTGGCAGCAGCCTTCTTCTTTGTTGCAGCGGCTTTCTTCTTGGCGGCCATTATCTTTCACCCCCTTTCCACCCCCGTAGAACGGGAGTATTTATAGTCTTCCAAGCAGGAGTATCTTTCTTGCGTTTAACAATTTTTTAAGCTTCCTGTCCTGCCTCCTCTTCTTCTCCTTGTAATCAGAGACACTCATTATCGTATATCGTATCTTCCTGCCAAACCTCTTCTCGACCTCAGCGAGCGCCTTCTCTATATGATTGGAGTTGCACACAACAAAAAGGTCGAGCACGGGGATATTGGCATTGTCGATATATGGACCATAGATGAAGGCGGCCTTTGCGTTGAGGGCCTTCAACACAGACTTGAGGGCACCTGGCAGACCGAGTGACTTTGCTATGAGGCCCTTGAGCTCGGGGAAGAGGGGAGAGGATTTATTGACCCTGAAGTATCTCAGGTTACCCTCCTTCTCACTCAGGGTGAGGCCCATGCGTTCAAGCTTATCGAGTTCTCTCTTTACCCCTGCAGGGTTTTTGTTGACAAGCCTTGCGATCTCCCTGACATAGAACTTCTCATCAGGATTGTTAAAGAGTAGAGACATTATATCTGCCCTTATGCCTGATGTAAAAAGTTTCTCCAGCATAGTTTTAATAAATATACAATATAAAATTTTCTGTGTCAAGAAAAAAATACAAAAAGGTAACATAAAATTACTTTTTGTAAACAATTTCTTTGTTGCCAATAAGGATACTATTGTTGACAGAAAAAAAACATTTCGTATTCTGAAATCATGGTGTCTCCATAAGGGATCGTCCACGATAGAATTCACAGACCAGATGGATGGAGATCTCTTGTGCTTGAGATTTGATGTTTGTTTCCTGATATAATGACAGTATGAGAGAGGCGATGTTTTATGAGAGTGTGGGGGATAGGAAGGTCAGATGTCTCCTGTGCATGCATCACTGTAAGATCTCCGATGGTAAGAGGGGCATATGCGGTGTGAGGGAGAACAGGGGAGGGACACTCTACAGTCTCGTATATGGGAAGGTCATATCCACAAACATCGATCCGATCGAGAAGAAGCCCCTTTTTCACTTCCAGCCTGCATCAAGATCCCTCTCCATTGCTACAGTGGGGTGTAATTTCAGGTGTCTCCATTGTCAGAACTTCGATATATCCCAGTATCCCAAGACCGGAGCTGAGATCATGGGCAGGGATCTCACCCCTGAGCAGATAGTGGATGCCGCTGAGAGGGCAGGATGTCAGAGTATCTCCTATACATATACAGAGCCGACGATCTTCTTTGAGTTTGCATATGACTGTGCGCGCCTTGCACACGAGAGGGGAATAAAGAATGTCTTTGTGAGCAATGGGTACATCAGTCCCGAGGCAACGAGGATGATCGCTCCATTCCTTGATGGGAATAATATCGACCTTAAGGGAGACGATGATTTCTACAAAAAGATATGTGGTGCGAGACTCCAGCCTGTAAGGGAGACGATAAGGCTCATGAAGTCACTCGGTGTGTGGGTTGAGGTTACGACCCTTATAATCCCTTCATATAATGACAGTCTTACGGTATTAGAGGAGATTGTAGATTTTATAGTCTCTGTGGATCCGTCAATCCCGTGGCATGTCACCCAGTTCTATCCGACCTATAAACTGCTGGATCAGCCACGGACACCAATTGCTACACTGAGGAGTGCAAGGGAGCTTGGGCTCAGAAAGGGCCTGAAGTATGTATATGAGGGCAATGTCCCTGGCACAGGCAATGAGAACACCTACTGTCCTAATTGTGGTGAATTGCTGATCGAGCGTTTTGGCTTCCAGCTTGGCCAGAACAGGATAGAGGATGGCAGGTGTTTTAATTGCAGGACAGAGATTGCAGGGGTATGGAGGTGATGGTATGAAGAAGGGATCGAGGTTGATAGATGAGATACTGGAGCATATATGGAAACTCAAGGAGAGGGGTTCCAAGAGCTATGCAAGGGTCATAGATGCGGTGAATGATAAGGATGCATATGAGGCGATGAGGAGTATGGAGAAGGCAGGCCTTGTAAGCATCAGAGACGATACAGTGGAGTTTGACAAAAAGGGTGAGGAGAGGGCAAGGGACCTTATCAGGAGACATCGTCTTGCCGAGAGGCTTTTTTACGATGTCTTTGAGGTCAGTAACAAGGAGACCGAGGATACAGCCTGTGAGATGGAACACATTCTTTCACCTTCAGTCACTGACAGCGTGTGTGCCTTTCTTGGACACCCTCCCACATGTCCCCATGGAAAGCCAATACCAAGGGGTGAGTGCTGTCTCAAATACAGGTCTGAATACAGACCACTTGTTGTGCAGTTGAAGGAGCTCGAGGTTGGTTCAAGCGGAAGGATCGTATTCATAGTGCCATCGGAAAGCTCAAGGATAGAGAGGCTTGCATCAATGGGTATCGTTCCTGGTAGTATTATAAGATTAAAGAAGAAGAGGCCATCCTTTGTGCTTGAGATAGACGAGACCACCCTGGCCATAGATGACAGGATTGCAGAGGAGATATACGTAAAACAGATATAAGGGAGGTTCGAATATGGAATGCAAGATGGAGAAGAACAACCCCTATTGTAACTGTTCCTATGAGCCATGTAGCAGGAAGTATAAGTGCTGTGAATGCCTGCATTACCACAGGAAGAACAACGAGCTACCGGCCTGTTTCTTCAATGCAGAGTTTGAGAGGACATACGATCGCTCCATCGCTAACTTCCTGAGGATGCAGAACGTATAAGCCGGCGTGGTGGAACTGGCAGACGCGCCGGACTCAAAATCCGGTGGGCGAAAGTCCGTGTGGGTTCGACTCCCACCGCCGGCACCATGAGACATAGTGTGTTTCTTGACAAAAGATGTTATCGTGTTTAGAATCACTCTTTAGAATAGTAAATTGATGGAGGTAGATTATGAATCCAGATAATATCAGATATCACAAGGAACATACCTGGGCCAGGCTGTCAGGCAACAGGGTGACCATAGGGATCACCGATTATGCACAGGAGTCGCTTGGAGATATCGTATACATTGATCCGATCGACCCTGACACAGATGTTGAGGCAGGTTCTGAATTGACCCAGATAGAATCAACCAAGGCCACATCCCCTGTTATAAGTCCGGTCTCAGGGATCGTGGTTGAGTTTAACGAGGAGCTGACCGACTCACCAGAGATAATCAATGAAGACCCTTATGGCAAGGGCTGGATTGCGGTTATTGAAGTGGAGGATGACTCCGAGTTCAATGACCTCATGGATGCCACGGAGTACGACAGATACCTTGAGGAAGAGGTCAAGCTGAAGTAATGAGGATTGCCATATTAGGTGCAGGGCCAGGGGGTTATGTAGCTGCCATAAGGGCCGCACAGCTTGGCGCAGAAGTAACAGTAATCGAAGAGACAGAGGTTGGTGGCACCTGCCTTAACAGGGGATGTATACCCACAAAGACCCTCATAGCCTCTGCAGAGGTGCTCCAGAAGGCAAGGGATGCAGAGGCCTATGGTATCGAGCTCGATGCCACCCCTGCTGTAAACATCCAGAAGGTAATAGAGAGAAAGGATAGGGTTGTCACCACACAGGTTAAGGGGATAAGGGCGTTATTTAAATCCTGGGGGGTTAAGCTCATAGAAGGCAGGGGCCGTCTTGTGAGCCCAAAGAAGATAAGGGTTGACAGGAGGGATGGCTCCGCGGAGGAGGTCGAGGCAGACAGGGTAATCATTGCCACAGGCTCAAGACCAGCAAGGATTCCTGTCTTCCCCTTTGATGGAGAGAGGATACTCTCAAGTGACGATGCCCTCAGGATTGATCATGTGCCAGAGAGCCTCCTGATAGTTGGTGCGGGCGTGATAGGGTGTGAGTTCGCTTCTATCTTTAGAGAATTCGGCTCCGAGGTGACCATGGTGGAGATGTTACCACACGCCGTATCAACAGAGGACGAGGAGATCTCCATCATCCTGGAGAGGGAGCTCAAAAAGAAGAAGATCAAACTCCTCACAGGTGTGACAGTGGATAAAGTAGACATAATGGATAATGGCGTAAAGGCAACACTCTCTGATGGTAAGACCATCCAGGCAGAGAAGGTTCTGGTTTCCATAGGCAGACAGGTCAATAGCGACAACATAGGCATTGAAGAGCTTGGGATAAATACAGGCAAGAGAGGAGAGATAATAGTTGACAGCAGGATGCAGACAAACGTAGAGGGGGTCTATGCAATAGGAGACGTGGTCGGCAGGATGATGCTTGCCCATGTGGCCTCAAGACAGGGGATAGTTGCCGTAGAGAATGCAATGGGTATGGAGTCAGAGATAGACTACCGTGTTGTGCCTGCTGCCATCTTCACACATCCTGAGATAGGCTCTGTGGGACTGAGGGAGAAGGAGGCCATAGAGCAGGGCAGAAAGATAAAGGTCGGCAGGTTCCAGTTCAGGGCCCTTGGTAAGGCCCATGCCATGGGAGAGATAGCCGGTCTTTTCAAGATAATAGCAGATGAAGAGACCGATAAGGTAATAGGAGCACATATAATAGGGGCCCATGCATCAGACCTTATACACGAGCTTGCCCTTGCCATAAAGAATGGACTCACCGTGAAAGAGATCGCGGATACCATCCATGCCCATCCCACCCTTGCAGAGGGCATAGTAGAGGCCTCAGAGGACGTCCACGCCAGGGCCATTCATGCTCCAAAGATGTCAAAACCATAGGAATGTTCGGCTCCTTTGTCAGGAACCAGCAGAGAGAATTAAGCGACATGACTATCTATGTGATTTACTCCAGTAAAGGTTGATCTGCTAACAGTTAAAGCAGTAAGACAAAAGTCCCAGCTATAAGAGAGAATAAAAGGAATACTTGATCTGTATCTAAAAGAGACTCGAGTAATTAATTTGTTATCATTAAAAACGGTTTAAAAAGACTATCAAATTAATCCTTTAATATCATTTTTGTTCACGGGTAAGGGGTGATTTTTGATGTGTGGCTTATAGTCACAAAATACTTTTAAATTTTAGGTTAAATCGCTTGCACAGAGTAGCTACGGCAAAAGTGAAGCATTCTACCGCGTCGCCCAGGCAGTCTCAGAGACATTGCCAAAGGAGAGTAAGGAAAAGAAATTACTTGATGGATTCCTGGCTGGGAGGGAGAGGGTAAGGGAGGAGGTTGGGGAGAAGAGGTTGTTTTGAAGAAATGAGACCGATACAAGAAAATATAATGTCTCACATTATGGAAAAAAGAAGATTTCCACCTGGACAATGGTATGCTATAGGTGATGAGATAGATGATGACTATGGATATATAGGAACTTTTCAACCAGCATCAGTCGCTAAAATAAGAAAAAATCCTGGATATAAAGTTAGAACATATCGTGAATTAGTAAGTTTAATTGCAAAATTAGCAAACCATAATTATAGATACAATTTGATGTTTAGAGGTCAATCTGAAGATTATCGTGACAGCAAAGGGCAATCAGTTGTCTATCCTTCAATATTTAGACCTGAAAACGGGAAACAATTTATCAGAAAAGAAACTATAAAAAGAAGATTTGAACATTTAAATACAGTAGTGTCCGCTAAAAAATTATCATAAGGCTTGAAACCTCTGTCAAAGGTGATAGAATATCACCTGTACAACCAATAATGACAGGAGGTTCAAGCCAT
>MTOQ01000032.1 GCA_002011735.1 Nitrospirae bacterium JdFR-81
TGTTTCCAGTGATGGATCTTGACAGGATGATAGATATCTTTCAAATTTTCTTCCCAAAAACTCTTAATAAGGGTGGATACTATGTCTCAACCAATGACCAGGGAATATCTTGCCAGGATTCATTATATTGACAGGATCAAACACCCTCTTTATACCCTTCATCAACTCGATCTCTGCCCTGTTAAGCTCCATATCTATGTATGGTGATTTGGTGATACCCACCCCATGCTCACCTGATATCGTGCCCCCAAGCCTCAATGTCACCTCGAATATCTCCCTGACCGTAGCGGTGGCAACCTCCTGCCTCTCCCTGTCTGCCATGATATTGACATGGATATTGCCATCACCTGCATGACCAAAGCAGACTATCTTTATCCCTCTGTCCCGCTCTATCTCCTTCAGTGCCCTTATCAATTCAGGGATATTTGAACGGGGCACCACGATATCCTCGTTTATCTTTAGTGGACTTATATGATACAGGGCCGGTGAGACCGCCTTCCGTGCCTCCCACAGTCGCTTCCTTGAGAAGGGGTCATCAGCGACCTTCACATCCCCACCAGATGCACTGCATATGGAGGCCACCCTCTCTGCAGACTCTGCCACCACCTTATGCATACCGTCCAGCTCTATCAACAAGAGGGCCTCTGCCCCTGAGGGAAGGCCAAAACGCCTGAAATTCTCAACAGCCACTATGGTATCATGATCCATGAATTCGAGGGTGCTTGGTATGATCCCTGAGGCCATGACCCTGTTTATTGAGTCTGCTGCCATATCCAGGTCATTAAATACACACAGGAGTGTTATGGTCTCCTCAGGCATCGGGATGACCCTGAGGAATATCTTTGTGATTATCCCGAGTGTCCCCTCAGAGCCAACGATGAGACGGGTAAGATCATAACCAACCACACCCTTCATCGTCCTGACCCCTACTGTTATCACCCTCCCATCTGGGATGACCATCTCAAGCCCGAGCACATAGTCCCTTGTCACCCCGTATTTTATCGCCCTTGGCCCACCAGCGTTCTCGGCAACATTTCCACCAAGGGTGCAGAAGTCCATACTCGAAGGATCTGGCGGATAAAATAGATTGAATGACTCGATCTTCTCCTTCAGGTGGGCGTTTATAACCCCTGGTTCAACAGTGACAACCATATTCTTCTCATCTATCTCGATTATCCTGTTCATTGCCTCAAGTGATACCACAATCGACCCCCTCAGGGGCACAGCGCCACCTGTCATGCCTGTGCCTGCGCCCCTTGGAACAACTGGTGTGGTATTCTCAGATGCAAACCTCACCACCCTTGAGACCTCCTCTGTTGTAACAGGTCTCACCACGGCAGAGGGGATGGCCTCTTTTGATGAGGCATCATAGCTATAACAGTAGAGGTCTTCCTCTTCGGTCAAAACCCTTCCCTCAGGGAGTATGTCCTTAAGGTGTTTCATAATGAAAATTTAATAAGATTCGTTTTGTAGGTTGATTGCCACCATGCCATTGCAAACCGTTCATGCCCCTTCCTCAGGATGTTTGAGAAAGTCAGAAAAATTTATTGTATTTGAAGGAATAACTTTTCTATATATTCATCAAGGATTTCAAATGAGACCATGCTGGGAGACAGAACGAGCCTTTCTTTTAAGGAGGTGAAATATGCCTTAATCAGCATTAAGCATTTTTAGCTGCTCCTTAATCCCTCGCCGCATGTCAATGGTCACATCCTACTGAATGAAATCGGTTGCATCACCCATCTCGCCTTTTTTATTGAGTTCTGCTAATGTCTTTGTCATGGGTTCTCTTTTAAAATCTATATCATAATACTTCAACTTCCACCCATTAATCAATTCCTGATGATCCCTATGCGGTCTCGGCAAGGTGCATGGAGACGACCTTTGATACCCCTGGCTCCTCCATGGTCACACCATAGATGTAATCCGCAACCTCCATGGTCAGTCTGTTATGGGTAATGGTTATGAACTGTATCTCCTTTGACAGGCCTGAGAGCATCTTTACAAACCTCCCTGTATTTGACTCATCGAGCGGGGCATCAACCTCATCGAGTATGCACATCGGTGTGGGTTTGACCATAAAGCCCGCAAAGAGGAGGGAGAGGGCCACAAGGGCCTGCTCGCCACCTGAGAGTGCATGGAGACTCTTGAGCCGTTTGCCAGGTGGCTGGGCCACGATCTCGATGCCCGATTCAAGGATGCTACCCTCTGTCAGGATAAGCTCTGCCCTGCCCTCACCAAAGAGTGTCCTGAAGACCTCCTTGAACTTCTCATTCAGGGCATTGAACGCCTCTGTCAGCCTCTTCTGGGTGCTCCTGTTGATCCTCTGGATGGTCTCCTCAAGGGTATTTATGGAACTGATAAGGTCATCCTGTTGTTTTTTCAGGAAATCATACCTCGTCTTGAGCTCCTCATACTCCTCAAGTGTGCCAAGGCTCACAGGGCCCATCTCCTGAAGCCTCTCCTTGAGCTGTGCAAGCCTCTCTTCCTCCTCTGTGCTGACCTCGATAGCCTCATCGACAGACCCTATGGATACATTATATGTCTTCCTGATGTCTTCTCTGATATAGCCCAGCCTCATCTCCAGCTCCATCTTTCTCATCTCAAGGTGCTTCAATTCGTCCTTCAGTTTATCATGCTCGGATGAAAGGCCCTTATGCCTCTGGTCAAGTCCCTCAATCTCATCTGAAAGTTGAGAGATCAGATCCCTGCCCCTCTGTATCTCATCCTCCAGACCCTTCGCCTGAAGGATACTGGATTTCATGGCATCCTCCCTCCTCCTGATCTCCTCCTCCTTCTGCGCGATCTCTTCGCTGATCTCGACTATCCTGCCTTCTATCTCCTCCTTCTTCTCTTCGATCTCAGACGCCCTCCTGTCCAGCCTATCCTTCTCGGCCATAAGCGTCTTTATCCTTTCATTGATAGATGTTATCGAGAGCTTGATCTCTGTGAGTTCAGAACGCACCTTCTCCATCTCCCCCCTCTTCTGATCAATCCCTGCCTGAACATCCCTCAGCTTATTCGCCGCATCCTCCCTCTCGGCCTCAAGCTCCCTGTGCCTCCTCTCCTTCTCCTTCCTCAGTGCCTTCATGTCCTCCTCTTCGTTCCTCTCGTCCTGGATCTCTGTCTTCAGATAATACAGTTTCTTCTGCTGTTGCTCCCTCTCCTCCCTCAACCTCTCAAGGCCCAACCTTAACTCATTGAATTTCTCCTGACACGCTGACATCTCCTGTTCAACAGAGAGGATGTCTCCTTCACACCTTTTTATCTCCTCTGTTAATACAGCAACAGCCTCCTCATCCCTTGCCACCTCTGCCCTCTTTGTCTCGATACCCCTCTCAAGTTCTCTCAGCTGGCGCCTTATCCTGAGTAACCCCCGTTCAACACCACCATACACCACGCCTGAGGGCTCAAGGACCTCGCCATCAAGGGTTGCCATGTATAGATATCTATTAACCCTGTCTCTCAAACGGAAGGCCGTCTCTATGTCCTTCACAATTAGGACATCACCAAGCAGGGCCTCGACAACCGCCTGGAAACCATCCTTTATACTCACAACATCCATCGCATTATGGATGACCCCATCAGCCACCTGCATATCCCCCCTCTGGATAGGGGGCGGGTTTAACGATATGAATCCACACCTCTTTGCACCGTCCTCTTTTATCCTCCTCAATGCGTTCAGGATATCGTCATGACCCTCAACAATGAGGGCATTGAGCTTATCACCAAGCACGGCCTCTATGGCTGACTCATACTCAGGGGTCGTCTCCAGTATATCGGCTATCTGCCCAAATGTCTTGATGTCACCACCGATATCCACCCTCTGCGAGGTATAGAGCTCTCTGATCGACTCATACCTCGAGCTCATGGCTGCCAGCTCCTCCCTCCCACTGTAGAGACGGGCCTCTATATCCTTCAACTCCTCCTTCTTGGCCCTGAGCCTCCTGTCCAGCCCCTCCCTCTTCTCTGTAAGCTCAGAGAGTGTGGATTTCAACTCTGTGTATTCACCCTTGGTCTTTGCATATTCCTCATCAAGACCCGAGAGTGACCTCTCAACAGAGGCTATCTCCTCATCAAGCCTCTCTATCTTCCTTCCTGATTCATCTATCAACATGGAGAGGTGTTTGATCTCGTTCTTTAAGACACTGCCCTCCTCTGCCTTGGTGAATACCCTTCTCCTGAGGTCATCAACCAGTGCCTCAAGCCCTGTGATCTCATCAATAAGCCCCCTGAGGCGCTCCTCCTTATCCTTCAGGGCCTCTTCAGAGGCCCTGAGCCTGGCATTCATCTCCTCCAGTTCCTCCCCTATCCTTTTGAGCCGCTCGGCAACATCCCTCCTCTCGTCCATAAGGGCGGTGCCCATCCCCCTGAGTTCATCCACCCTGTCCCTGAGGTTATCACACTCCTTCCTCAGCAGGGCTATCATCCCCTCTGCCTCTGTCACCATCTTCTCCACCTCATGCAACCTCTTCACCATCTCATCCAGCCTCTTCTCAGCATCTATGTATTCGGCCCTCTTCTTTTCTGTCAGTGCCTCTATTGAATGTAACCCGGTGGAGACCTCTGTCTCCTTCTGTCTCAGCCCTTCAAGGGTTGATGAGGCCTCACCCACCTCGGCAGTGAGCCTCCTGATCTCCCTCTTTGCTATCCTTATGTCTATATCCCTGACCTCTTCCAGCAGTCTCTTATACCTCTCTGCCTTCCTCGCATACCTGTTGATCGAGTTCATCTGTCTCTTCACTTCGGCTATGATATCCTCCAGCCTCTGGAGGTTATACCTTGAGGACTCGAGTTTCTGCATCGCCTCGGCCCTTCTCACCTTATACTTCATCACACCCGCAACCTCTTCGATCAGAAACCTCCTGTCCTGTGGTTTGGCGTTAAGGATATCGTTCATCCTGCCCTGCTCAAGTATTGAATAGGCCTTCAGTTCAAGCCCTGTGTCAAGGAATATGTCCTTGATATCCTTAAGCCTGCATGGTGTCTTGTTTATGAGATACTCGCTCTCACCTGATCTATAGAGGCGGCGTGTAACCGATATCTCTGAATCAGGATCATGACCCTCTACACTAATCCCTGAAAGGACAAGGGTCACCTCGGCCATGCCCCTGGTCTTCCTTGTGGCAGAGCCAAAGAAGATGACATCCTCCATGCTGTCTCCCCTGAGGCTCTTGGCACTCTGCTCACCGAGGACCCATTTGAAGGCATCAACGATATTGCTCTTGCCACAGCCATTTGGACCCACAATGGCGGTTATGCCAGGATGGAAGTCAAGGACCGTCCTGTCTGCAAATGATTTAAAACCGATTAACTCAATCCTCTTAAGCCGCATCGATGAACCCTATTTTCTCCTCTGGTGCCTCGTCCTCTTGAGGAGCTTCCTGTGCTTGTGCTTGCTCATCTTCTTCTTCCTCCATTTCTTTACGCTTCCCACCCGATCACCTCCTAACCTTATTATATGTAATGGCCTGATGGATGAATGCCTCAAGCTGTAGCCCTGAACAGCTCGCCTCAACACCATCATACGCGATATTCAGACATGGTATCCCTGTATCCCTCTTCAGACCCTTCATGAGTGCTCCGACTATCGTCCCAGGCATGCAACCAAAAGGCATAACGCTGATTATACCTGAAACACCTGCCTTAATGAAATCCACCGCCTTTCCAATGCTGAGTATGGCCTCTCCCTCGAACGAGTCATCAAGATAGGGTGATGCGTTCTTGAGTATCTCCTTTGTTGATGGCTCTTTTAATGTCTTTAAGAATCCTTTAAATGGTCTTGAATACTCATGTTCTATCTTGCTCTGCATATATCTGGTTATAAGGGTTGTGAGGATGTCACTCATGGCGTCCCTTGATGGACTGTTCCTGAATCTAACCAGTGACTTCCTGAGCGCCATAAGGTTTACATAATATATCCACTCTTCAACAGGGGCAAGCCAGACCTCACCACCAAGTGCCTCCACCTTTCTCACCACATCCTCGTTTGAGAAGGCGTTATGCCTCACAAATATCTCGCCTATGATCCCTATCAATGGCCTCTCCTCCTGCCTCCTCTTAATCGAGGCAAAGTCCCTCTGCATCTCTGTGAGTATCCTGGGGATATCACCGTTCCTGCTCCTTATGGCCCCCTCTATCCTGCCGAGATATTCCCTGTAAAGGCCCTCCGTCTCCCCCCTGTTGACCTCATAGGGCCTTGTCTCGTGAAGGCACTTTATAAGAAGCTCTATCGAGACGATGCCCTTCCATGCCTGTCTTGTAAAGTCATTACCTATTATGCCAAGCTCCCTGAAGAATGAACTGTCCTGATTCGGTGCTATCACAGGCACCTGTGGAAGGCCGATCTCATCAAGGATGAGCCTGTGCAATACATTATACTGTCCGAACCTACAGGGACCCGTGCCAGAGGGCATAAAGAATGCTGATCTCTCGGGGTCAAAGTCCTTTGAGAGGGCCTTTCTCAGCATATCGCCGGTCGTCACCGCACAGGGATAGCACTCCTTTCCAGAGACATACCTCCTGCCAAGGGCCACACTCTCGGCATCAGGCGGCTCCATAACCTCTGCATCAAGGCCACATGCCTCAAAGGCTGCCTTCAGTGCAAAGGCATGATCAGACATCCTCGGGATGTATACCTTCCTCCTCACCGACTCCCTTTTAACACCTGTGATACTGGGCCTCCTTGGGGAACCTGTGGTTATAGAGGGCCTGCCACTGATGCTGTCAAGGAACGCCTCGCACCGCGTTATCACACCAGCATCAGCACTGTGTTCATCTATCTCTATGTGGAGGAATGGCTTTCCGGACATCGAATCATTGAAATACTTGAGTATAAAGGAGTCCGGGCCACACGAGAAATTGCCTATATACAGACCGAACAGCCTTGGATCGTCCCTTATTATCTCTGCTGCAGAGAGGATGTTCTGCCCTGACCTCCAGTACATATTGGGCCATAAACTCAGGATGTCTATATCCTCGATGGGGAGGAAATCCATGGGTATGGAGAGGACCCCGAGGGATGATAGTTTCCTCGGGATATCGAGGTTAACGCCTGGATCAAAGGCATTGTATGAACGGCCTATAATCACAATGGCCCTGTCTGAGAGACTTTGCAGGACTTCCCTCCCCCTCGCCTTTATCGAGGCAACAAACTCCGCCTGTGCCCCCTCGGCCTTCTCAACCGCCCTCTTTATTGACGAGGATGAGATGCCAAAGGGCCTCAGGACCCTCTTGATCTCCTTCAACAGCCCCTTTATGCCTGATTCAAGGTTTACGACAGGCCTTATGATGTTTATCCCCTCAAACGCGACATTGGCTATATAGGGCATGGTCTGTGCATAGGGACACGCAAACCCGCGCATCCCCTTCTCCACTGTATTGAAATTAATAAAGCTTGGTAAAAGGATATTCTTGATACCCCTGTCGATCAGATCCCTTATATGACCATGTGCAACCTTATGTGGAAAACAGCTCTCAGAGAGTATGCTCTCTATCCCCCTGTTTATCACCTGCCTGTTCGTCCTGCTGGAGAGTACAACCTCGAAACCGAGCTCCCACAGAAGGGTGCTCCAGAAGGGCAGGAAATCATGGAAGAAGAATATCCTTGGTATACCGATCTGAACCCTGTTGCCTGAACCGTTACTCCCCTGCCTCTCTTTATAGGCATTATGTACCTTTGTAAGTAGCCTCTCCCTCTCCTCAAACAGGTCAGGCATCCTCCTCCTTACTGCCTTCTTCTTCACATCATACCTCTCACACCTGCTCCCGTAGTAAAGAGCACCTTCCTCGCCCTCGATCTTCACCCTGTTTATCTCGCAGTGGTTATCACAACCGTTACATTCAAACGACCTTATCTCATATCCCCTCCTTGAAAGGTCAAACCCCTTGAACTTCGTGATGCGTGGTGTGTGATGGGTTGTGCCCTTTCCGCCAGAGGCATGGCCTCCTGATGGCTCATTGCGCATAATACATAACGCATTACCCCCTCTCATATACTCCCTTGCTATCAGTGCCATACCTATTGCACCTGTCACATCATGGTGTGGCGGGACGGTTATCCTTCTGCCAAGGTATCTCTCGAAGGCAGCAACGATCGCCTTGTTAAAGGCAGTGCCTCCCTGAAAGAATATCCTTCTGCCTATCGGCTTGCCATTGACAACCCTGTTTATATAATTCTGGACTATGGAGTAAGCCAGGCCTGCCACGAGGTCCTCCTTGGAGGCACCCTTCTGTCTCTTTGCAAGGAGGGAGGTCTCCATAAAGACCGTGCATCTCTCCCCGAGTGGACAGGGACTCTTTGACCTGAACGCAAGCTCGCTGAACTCTCCCTTTATGGAGATATCAAGCTTTTCTGCCTGCTCCTCAAGGAATGAACCTGTGCCTGCTGCACATGCCTTGTTCATCTCAAAGTCCAGGATAACCCCGTCCCTGAGACTTATGTATTTTGAGTCCTGCCCGCCTATCTCGAATATGGTATCGACCTCTGGATCTATCTCTATAGCCGCCCTTGCCTGTGCGGTTATCTCGTTCTTTACAATATCGGCACCGACAAAGTCTGCTATCATATACCTGCCAGAGCCTGTGGTCCCGACCCCGGCAATCTCCACCACATCGCCTATCTCGTTGCCTATCTCCTCAAGCCCCTTCCTTACCGCCTCGATCGGTCTTCCGGATGTCATAAGGTATCTCTTGGCAAGCAGCCTCCCCTCCTCATCAATAACAGCCAGGTTGGTGCTTATCGAACCCACATCTATGCCCAGGAACGCCCTGACCCTTCCACCAGAAGGCCTGTGGATATGGTATGAGACCGTGTGCCTCTTTCTAAATTCATCCATGTCATCACATAATGGTCTGCAGACACCTGTCTCCTCCCTTGGAGAGGCTATGAACTCCTCCAGCCTCTTGATCTCAAAATCCGACTCCACTCCCTCTTCCATATCCTTCAATGCTGCACCTATCGCTGGCAGGGATGTAAAATGTTCAGGGACCTCTATCCTGTCTGTCTCAAGGACCTCCCTGAAGGCCCTCTCAACCCCCTTATTTGCAGCCACACCACCTATGAAGAGTATCGGTTCTGGCAGGGTCATGTTTCTGCATATGCTACCCTTGAAGTTCCTTGCCACAGCGAAGCAGAGGCCTGCAACTATGTCCTCAACAGGTGTTGCGATCTGCTGCAGGTGGATCATGTCTGACTTTGCAAAGACACTGCATCTGCCAGCGATACGGGGCGGGTTCTTTGACCTCAGCGCCATCTGGGAGAACTCCTCGATGCTCAGCAACAGCCTCTCTGCCTGCTGATCAAGGAACGAACCAGTACCAGCAGCGCAGACAGAGTTCATTGAGAACTCCTTCACCATACCATCCTCAAATATGAGGAGCTTGGAATCCTCACCGCCCATCTCTATGACACTCTTAACATGGGGATAGAGCCTTCTTATGGCATACCCAAGGGCTATCACCTCATTCACGGGCTTGATACCAAGGACCTCTGCGATGAGCCCTCCGGCTGTGCCGGTGATACTGAGCGGTGCACGCGGGGCATCCCTTAAAAGCTCAAGTGCAACGGCGTGTGGGTTACCCCGGTGTCTCACATATTCGGTTTTGATGATATTGCCTGCCTCATCAAGTATTGCAAGCTTGACACTCACAGAGCCTGCATCAAGACCGATGCGCCTCTTCATGCCCACACTCCTGTTATTTCCTGAGTTCCCTGCCGAGTCTCCTCTCCACAGACCTCACCTTCTCATCGATCCTGTTATGGCCTCTCTTCCTGTCATCTATGGATATCCTCGTGATCACCCTGTCGTTTCCCCTGAGGACAGCCTGATGGCACCTCTTTATCAGGCCCATCACCTCGTCCCACCTTCCTTCAACAACCGTCCCCATGGGGTTTATCTTATAAGGCAGTCCACTGCTGTCAACTATCTTCATCACCTTTGCGATCTCATCACCGATGCTGCTGCCCTTACCAAGGGGTATGATGCTGAACTCTACAAGCATATTAATACCCTCCTTCAAATCCCTGTATCTCCATAAACCCTCCTTCCAGTTCAACCCTCCTTATCCTCCATCGATGGGCCGTCTTCTCCAGATACACCCTCACAGAGTCATGGCCCCCAGCCCCACCATAGATGTATCCCCTCTCCTCACCCATTGTAGCAAGCACACTCGCCCTCAGCATAACCTCTGCCTCTGTATCATTGATCGATATATCCCTGAACACCTTCTCGACCTCTATATCATCAAGCCTCCTGAAGACTGCCTCCATCCTCCTCCTCAGCAGGAGGTAGTTGTTCCCATAATCATCAGCATAATTATATGAGACATTCTCCATCAGGGCGTCTATATCCTCCTCAACAATGGCCTTCTCTGCCCTGTTAATCACCTTCCTTATGCGCCCTTCCTCTGTTGGATAAAGGATCAGTACTGCTATTACAGAGAGGATAAAGACGAGGGTTATCCACCACAGACGCCTCATGCAAGACTATCCAGCCTCCTTCGCCTCCTGCCTCTGCGCTATTATCTTCTGCGCCAGATGTGACGGGACCTCCTCATAGTGTGAGAACTCCATTGTATATATACCCCTGCCGCTGGTGAGCGAATTCAGCTGGTTTGCATATGTAAGCACCTCTGCCATGGGCACATGGGCGATTATCTTTTGATTACCCCCTGCCTGAGGCTCCACGCCCTGCACACGTCCACGCCTGACATTGAGGTCACCAAGGACGCTCCCAAGGGACTCGTCAGGGACGATGACCTCAAGTTTCATGATGGGCTCAAGCAGTACAGGTTTTGCCTTCTCAACCGCCTTTTTAAAGGCGAGTGAGCCTGCTATCTTGAAGGCCAGCTCCGAGGAATCAACCGAATGGTAAGAACCGTCATAAACCGTTGCCCTGAGGTCAACCGTTGGATATCCCGCAAGATAACCATCCTGCATGGCCTCGACTATACCCTTCTCAACCGCAGGTATATACTGCCTCGGTATAACACCGCCAACGATCTGATCCACAAACTCAAAACCAGAGCCACGGGGCAGGGGTTCTATCTTTATCCAGCAATCACCATACTGTCCCCTTCCACCTGACTGCTTCTTGTATTTGCCCTGAGCAGTGGCCGTGGCCTTGATCGTCTCCCTGTAAGGTATCTTCGGTGTCTTCATGATCACCTCTGCACCGAACTTCCTCTTTAACCTCTGGAGGGTGACCTCAAGATGGACCTGTCCCATGCCTGAGAGTATCATCTCCTTTGTCTCGTCATCCCTATGGAACCTGAGTGTGGGATCCTCCTCAAGGAGTTTGTGCAACCCTGCACTGACCTTCTCCTCATCACCACGGGTCTTTGGCTCTATCGCATAGGATATCATTGGATCTGAGAACTTCATCGGCTCAAAGAGTATGGGATTGCCGGCGTCTGTAAGTGTATCGCCTGTCCTTGCCTCCTTCAGCTTTGCAACCGCAGCTATCTCGCCAGGACCCACCTTCTGGACAGGATGCTGCTTCTTGCCAAGGAGATAGAAGAGGTTACCCACCTTCTCCTTGGTATCAGATGTAGAGTTGTATACCGTTGAGTCAGCCTTGAGGACGCCTGAGAATACCCTGAAGATCGACAACTTTCCTGCAAAGGGATCACTGATGGTCTTGAAGATCCACGCCGAAAGTGGTTCGTCCTCAGATGGTCTTCTCTGAATCTCATCCCCGCTCCTTGGGTCCTTCCCCTTTATGGGTCTTACATTGGCCCTCTCCTGTGGCGAAGGGAGACAGAGCAGCACCGTGTCAAGCAACTGCTGGACACCCATATTCTTTAGGGCAGAACCGCACACCACGGGTATAAACCTCCTTGTTATAGAGCCCTCCCTCACGCCATTCTTTATCTCTTCATCCGTCAGCTCACCACCCTCAAGGTATCTCTCAAGCAATGCATCATCCGCCTCTGCTATCTTCTCCACGAGCTTCTTACGATACTGTTCAACCGCTGCCATAAACTCATCAGGAATGTCTGACTCCGAGGCCTTACCATCAACGAATGTTATGGCCTTCATCCTCATTATATCTATCACACCCCTGAATGACTCACCTGAACCCATCGGGATCGTGAGGGGGATGGCCTCTGAGTCATAGGAAGACTCTATCTCACCTATCGCCCTCTCAAAGTTTGCGTTCTCCCTGTCCATCTTGTTCACAAAGACGACCCTTGGAAGCTCATACTCACAGGCGAACTGCCATATCTTTTGTGTCTCTGCCTTCACCCCTGACAGGGCACTCACGATCACGATCGTTCCATCAACAACACCGAGACAACCACGGGTATCCTCTATAAAATTGATATATCCAGGGGTATCTATAATGTTTATCCTGTGCCCCTTCCACTCACAGAAGGCAGGGGCCGAGGATATGGATATCTTCCTCTCTATCTCCTCAGGCTCAAAATCCGTCACGGTGTTGCCGCTCTCAACAGAGCCGAGCCTGTCTGTCATGTTTGTATCAAAGAGTATCGCCTCCACAAGTGATGTCTTCCCTGCTCCACCATGGGCGATTACAGCAACATTCCTTATCCTGTCAATCGCAAAATTACTCATCGGCTACCCCCTTTTCAATTATTTTCTCTATAACTGGCTTATACTCAGGCCTTGTCTCGGCCTTCCTGCTCCATGCCCTTACCAGCAGGAATGTAAGGAAGAAGCCACCAAACCCCATAATGGCAGCCACGATGTCTGAATCGATACCCCTGATGTATGACTCTCCAAGGTTTTTACCTATTATAGCACCTGCAATCAGCACGACAAGGGGTATCCCGTATACATATATGGCACTCTTGAGATAGGTCTGGGGGGCTATGGAGACCTCCACTGTCTGACCGACCCTGGCATGAACAGGGTTGAGTGCCTCGATCTCCATCCCCTCCTCTGAGGGCTCGCATATCCCCCTGGCTGCACAACCCTCACATGTGCCCCTCTTATGGACGCGAACAGTGGCGGTCATACCATCCGTTTTTATAACAACACCTGTCTCTTCGATCATGATCCTGTCCCTATCATCCCTTCAAAAGCTTGTATTCTATGCTATCCACAAGGGCCTGCCAGGAGGCCTCGATTATGTTCTCGGACACCCCGACAGTGCCCCACTTGTGTGTGTTATCGCCTGACTCAACAAGCACCCTCACCTTTGCAGCGGTACCCTCGCCTGCCGTAAGGACCCTGACCTTGTAGTCAAGCAGGCTGACCTCTTTAAGCTGGGGATAGAATTTCTCAAGGGCCTTTCTCAATGCATTATCAAGGGCATTGACAGGGCCATTGCCTGTTGCAGCGGTATGCTCAAGCTTGCCATTCACCTCTACCATAATGGTCGCCTCACTCACAGGGACCTCACCCTCCCTCCTCTTTTCAACGATCACACGTGCACCTATGAGATTGAAGAACTTCTTGTGCAGGCCCAGTTCCTTCCTCATCAGGAGCTCAAAGGACGCCTCTGCTCCCTCGAACTGGTAGCCCTGTTTCTCAAGCTCCTTGAGCTGCCGTACTATCCTGTTGATCCTTGGAGAATCAGGGTCTATCTTCAGGTTGAACTCCCTCGCCTTTCTTATCACATTGCTCCTGCCTGCGAGCTCGGAGATGAGGACCCTCTGATAATTGCCCACAAGCTCAGGCCTTATATGCTCATAGGTCTCAGGGTGTCTGAGGACCGCACTCACATGGATACCGCCTTTATGTGCAAATGCGCTGTCTCCCACAAAGGGCTGTCTCTTAAAATGGCCTATATTTGCTATCTCGCTGACGAATCGTGAGACATCTTTTAATTTCTTTAATTTTTCAGATGTTATACAATCATATTTAAATTTTAACTTTAAGCAAGGTATTATGGAGATCAGGTTTGCATTCCCGCACCTCTCACCAAGGCCGTTTATGGTGCCCTGCACCTGCACCGCGCCTGCAGAAACAGCGACCAGTGAATTTGCAACCGCACACTCAGAATCATTGTGGGCATGGATGCCAAGGGGGGTATCAAACCTCTCACTGATCTCTCTGACGATCCTCTCGACCTCAAGCGGGAGTGTCCCTCCGTTGGTATCACAGAGGATGAGGCAGTCTGCTCCCCCTGAGACAGCAGCCTCAAGCGTGCTCATTGCATATTCAGGGTTTGACTTATAGCCATCAAAGAAGTGCTCTGCATCAAAGAAGACCCTGGAGACCCTCTTCTTCAGATAAGACAGGGTGTCATGTATGAGGTCCAGATTCCTTGAAAGGGATATCCTCAGGGCCTCCTTCACATGGAGGTCCCACGACTTGCCAAAGATTGTGACTATGGGGGTCTCTGCCCTGAGAAGGGTCTTTATGTTTGAATCATTATAAACCTTCCGTGATGCCCTGTGTGTCGAACCAAAGGCAACAAGCACAGAGTTTTTGAGTCTGAGCCTCTTTGCCTTGTCAAAAAATTCACTGTCCTTTGGGTTCGCACCTGGCCATCCACCCTCGACATAATGGATACCCAATTCATCAAGCCTCTCCAGTATCCTCAGTTTGTCCTCAACAGAGAAGGAGATGTCCTCTGTCTGGGCACCATCCCTCAGGGTGGTATCATAGATCTCTATATGCCTCATGATAAATTATATAACCCAAAAACCATAAGAGTGAAGGTATTATTTCAGGGTAATCAATGTAGATTATCTCACAAAGACCCCAGGATTTCAAGGCTCTAAGCCTGTTGAAGGATGTGTTTTAGACATCGAGTATCTTCATCCCCCTGCCGATCGCCCTCGCCGACCTTATCGCATTATGGACAAACTCCTTCGCCTTGACAAACGCCTCCTTCACCCTGTATCCACGGGCAAGGGAGGCGGTGATCACTGCCGAGAACACACAACCTGTTCCATGATACCCACCATCAACAACCTCCTTCTCAAGGAGTATAAACTCTCTACCATCAAAGAACAGATCCACAGCGGTATGATGCAGATGACCTCCGGTGACTATCACAGAGGATGGCCCGAATTCCATGAGCCTCTTCGCAGATTCCTTCATATCCTCTTCATTATGGATATCCACCCCTGTCAATAATGAGGCCTCGTAGATATTGGGAGTGATCACCTCTGCAACAGGAAAGAGAAACTTTCTCATCACCTCAAGGACGCCATCCTTTATGAGTGGCCTGCCTGTGGAGGAAACAGTGACTGGATCGACCACGAGATTCCTCAGAGAATACTCCCTGACCCTATCAACCACCACCTCTATAATCTCGGATGAATATATCATGCCTGTCTTGAGGGCATCAGGTGTTATATCCTCCAAGAGCATGTCGAGCTGTCTTATAAAAAAGTCAACAGGCAGTTCATGGACCTCATAAACACCAAGAGTATTCTGTGCCGTCATTACAGTGGGAATACTGAGGCCATACACACCCATGGACCTGAAGGTCTTGAGGTCAACCTGCAGACCTGCACCACCTGTTGGATCAGAGCCTGCTATGGTAAGGGCGGTCCTCATGAAAAACTATATCAAGTTGTTTATAATAATTTCAATAAAAGGTCCTTCTCCAGAGGATTGATAAGGGCTTGAACAAAAAATTGTTGCAGAAATCTTATCAGGTAAGGATGCTAAACAAACACCCGGGCCCTTTTTAAAATACAGAGGTCGAAGATGAGCGAGGACGAAATCCTTGAGGTAGTAAATACCGATGGCGAGGTCATCAGGACCCTCCCGAGGTCAGAGATACACGGAGACCCCTCACTGATCCATAAGGTTGTCCATGTGCTTGTATTCAATAGCAGGGGTGAGCTCATCCTGCAGAAGAGATCGATGGATAAGGATGTTGCAGCAGGAAAGTGGGATACATCAGTAGGTGGACATGTAAACCCGGGGGAGAGCCTCGATGAGGCGGTCATAAGGGAGATGGAGGAGGAGCTTGGCATAAGAGGATGTAAACCTGAATTCCTCTACTCATATATCCATTCAAATCCCTATGAGACAGAGCTTGTGTATACATTCTCGTGTATCCATGATGGTGAAATAAACTTCAATACCAAGGAGATCGATGAGGTCCGTCCATGGAGGATAGAGGAGATAGGGGGGAGGCTTGATGAAGATATCTTCAGCGAGAACTTCAAGCATGAATTCAGGACATACCTTGAACACAAAGGCATAAACTTAGAGGTGGGAAGATGAGGATAACCAGCTACTCATTTGGAAGGATCACGGTTGATGACCGGACCTATACATCTGATATCATCATATTCCCTGACCATGTCAAGTCCTCATGGTGGAGGCTCGAGGGGCATCTGCTCCAGATACCTGATCTCAAAGAGGTCATCGATGCAAGGCCAGATGTCCTCATAATCGGGACGGGTTATTATGGAACCATGAGGGTGCCTGATGAAGTAATACAACATCTGAGGTCACTGGGTATGGATGTGCATGTCCATGACTCTAAAAAGGCGGTTGAGCTATTCAATAAGATATCATCCGAGAGGGATGTAGTGGCAGCACTACACCTCACATGTTAGAAGGGAGGACGATGCAGGAGAGGCGACGGTATAAGAGGCTTGTAACAGAGGGCATGGGGATACAGTGCAGGATGCAGTTCCATACGAATGTCTCACTCCTCAATATAAGCCCAAGCGGTGCATCCATAGCCCTGGACAGAAGGCTCACCATGGGCGAGGAGTATACCCTCCATGTGGAATGCCAGGACAGCTCCATCCTGCTGAAGGGCGTCATCGTATGGGAGAAGATCGTTGGCTCGAAGAAGAACGAGAAGGGAGAGGTAGTGCCTATATATGAGGCAGGTATAAGGTTCGACAATGTCATAACCGAGAAGGGGCTTGAGATAATCGACTTTATCGAGAAGAACCTTGCCCCACAGAGGTTCAAGAGCCGCCTCAGGGGTGTGAGGGTCGATGTTGCCAACAGAAATACAACCGTTATAACGGACTATCACAAGAGTTACTATGTCCTCAAGATAAGCGAGGGCGGGATGCTCCTTGAGACCGATGAGCCGTACAATATAGACGAAAGATACACCATGGAACTCAAGCTACTGGAGAGGGATGGCTCTATAAGATTCACGGGAAGGGTTGCCTCGATCATCGAGATGCCTGACAGAAGGCCCCCAAGGTATGAGACCGGCATAGAGATCGTTGATATAGGCGAAGAGGACAGGGAGAGACTCAAAGAGTTTATAGATTACATTGAACGGATCAATCAGACCGATTGATCCACAGAGGTTGAGTTGTTTAAGGTGCGTGCATTTCCACTGATTGTCCTGCTTGTGATCCTCCTTCTTATCGCTACATCCCATGCAACCCCTGAATATTCTGACAGGACAGAACAGGGATGCAAGACCTGCCATACAGACCCGATGACCGGAAGGTTATCCACCCTTGGACTTGAGTATGCAGCATCAGGGTATGTATGGCCACCTGAGGGAGGCTACAGGGTTCTTGGCCCCATCAGGAGGTCTGTCAGGCTCATCATAGGAGCAATCCATATAATCTTTGCATTCATCTGGTTTGGCACAATCCTCTATGTGCATATCATCCTCAAACCTGCATATGCAGCAAGGGGGCTTCCAAGGGGTGAGGTCTCTCTGGGACTGTTCTCCATGGCGATGGTGGGTATAACAGGGATACTGCTCACCGTATCGAGGATAAAGAGCATAAGCGTGCTCTTCAGAAGCCCGTGGGGTAACCTCCTGCTGGCAAAGATCATCCTCTATATCATAATGGTCATGTCGGCATTGTTTGTCGTATTCTCCGTGGGGCCAAGATTAAAAAGGGGCGAGAAGGCGTCCCGTATCCCAAAGGACGGAAGGTTTGACCCCCTGACACTCTCAGGCTTTGATGGCAAAGAGGGAAGGCCTGCCTTCATCGCCTACAGCGGAAGGGTCTATGATGTCAGTAACTCCAGATTTTGGAGGAATGGAGTTCATATGAGACACCTCGCGGGCCAGGATCTCTCAGGCTCATTATCAAAGGCACCACATGGGGAGGAGAAGCTTAAAGGACTGCCCGTCGTGGGCTCATATGATGTAAGCCTGAGGCCACCAAAGACCCCTGCACAGAAGGCGTTTTATATCATAGCATATGCAAACCTCGCCCTTGTCTTCATCGTCCTCTTCATCATTGCCTGGTGGAGATGGGGGCTTTAAACATAACCAAGGGCCTCCCTGGTTATCCTCTCAGCAGTCTTAAAGACCGCCTCTTTCTCCTCCTCTGTCCTTGCCTCGATGTAAAACCTCACCTTTGGTTCGGTCCCAGAGGGCCTTATCATGAGCCATGAGCCATCCTCAAGCACAAGCTTTGTGCCATCTGTTGTGATAACCTCCTCTATCCTCAGCCTCTTTCCGTTTATATCGATACTTGCACCCTCCCTATACCTCTCCCTTATGACAGAGAGTCTCTTATGGAGGGCCTCACCAGCAAGACCGCGATCCACCTCAATACCTGAACGGTCAGGATAGTAATATCCATATTCATCCATCAATTCATAGAGGTATTCACTCAGGTTCTTACCTGTTGTTGCCACCATCTCGATTGCCAGCAGAAGGCCGAAGATGGCGTCCTTCTCAAGGGTATGGTTATATCCTGATATGCCATCAGACTCTTCAAACACCACAATGGCCCTCTGTGGGGCATCCTTCACCATATAGGGCCTGAAGTGCTTGAATCCAACCTTTGTCTCTATGACAGGGACACCGTGTCTTTCTGCTATGGCATTAAGGAGGTTGCTCGTGCCGACCGATTTAACAGCGACGCCCTTGAATCCCTTATAGACATGCAGGAAGTGGAAGGCCATGGCACCAAAATAGTTCATCGGTATCTGCATCCTTCCATCAGCATGCCTTATGCGATCGCCATCAGGGTCCATCAAGACACCTATCTTGAACCTCCTCTTGCTCCCTGCAAGAGCCTCCTCGACTCCCCTCATATTCTCCCTTGAAGGTTCAGGTGCAATACCACCAAAGAGCACATCATCCCCTGTCCTCAGATACCTTATCTTGTCGCTCTCTCCAATGATCCTCTGTATGCGACCCCTTGTTGCACCGTGGACATTATCAACACAGATCACACAGTCCCCTGATCCAACAAAATCGCGGATCCTCTCAAGGTCAATGGTCTTCCTATCTGTTATGTATCTGATGTAGAGATCAGTAAGGTCGATCCTATCAATATACCGTGGCTCCACGGGCTCAACCCTTAAAGATTCATCCATCATCCTGTTTGCAATCTCCTGGATCCTGCCTGTAATCTCTATGCCTGCAGGACCACCATCAGAGGGATTGAACTTGAGGCCTCCGTAGTTTGGAGGATTATGGGAAGGGGTCAGATTAATGGAGCACGCTGCATTGAGCATCTCGATGCCTGCAGAAAACTCAGGTGTTGCAGCCTCACCTGCATACCATGTCCTTATCCCCTCCCTCTGAAGGAGCCCCATCACCTCCATTGCAAACTCCCTTCCAAGGAGCCTGTTGTCATGACCAACTATAACACCCCTGTTCTTTATCTCCTCAAAATCCTTCACGCCTATGGCCTTCATCACGGAAGGATCTGATTCCCTGAACATCTCGATTATAGCAGCGGTCACAATCCTCACATTACTGAAGGTAAAATCCGTCCCGATCTCTCCCCTCCAGCCTGATGTGCCAAAGACGATCCTTGAAGGGGATGTATTATTACGGGCAAAGCCTTCAATCACAGAGAGCAGGTCCCTGTTCTTTCTGACATCAGAAAGTATCATCTTCCAGCATGAAGTGGCATTGTCAAAACCCTGCATCATGACACCCTCCCTCACCGTTTATTTCTCAATCCTTATTTTAAACAAAATCAGTATGATAATACCTGCCATAATAAGCACCCCACCCCCGAGTGCCCATAAAGCCCCTGGTTCCCTGCTTATCTGGAGCAGGACCGCCTTGTGGGGGAATGCCCTCAGATCCTTCACACTCACATTGAGGCCATCCCTAACCAATGGCCTGTTGGGTCTCAGGACATCATCCCCCGTTGTCCTGCTATCTGAGATATACTCAACACTAACCCTCCAGTCCCTTATATACCCTGAGGCATCAATATTGATATCAATGTCTCTGATCCTTAAGAGACTATCATCATCGATCTGCAGGATGGTCCCCGGCCTGACAACGCTCAGGTATTTAAAGCCCTGGGCTGCATCAAGCAGATGAGCAAAGAGCACAAGCAAGAAACCGATGTGAATTATCTGCGGTGCTATCAACAGCAGCCACCCCCTTGCCCTCCCCTTCCTCGCCAGTGATTCAACGCTGCAGAGTATGGTATTTATCGCAAGGAGCGAGAGTATCCCTATAGAGCCCCATATCCACCAGGCTATCCTAATAGGCTGCCCCCTCAACCATTGAAACAGTGGCATGGACGACATAAATGTATATTCAGTATTGAGCGGCATAAAGACCGCACCTGCTATGAAGAGCAGCAATAGCAATATCAACAACCATAGAGCGGTCTTCAGTGAGTAGAAGCCCCTTGTTATCTCCTTAAACAGTGACATATCAAAAACTATGCGAACTCTTCATCAGAAGACTGACACCAAGATATGTAAACATAACAATGGCAAAGCCGGTGATACTCAGGATGGCCATCGGCCTGCCTGTCCACCATTGTCTGAGCCTTGCATGCAGGTAAAATCCGTAGAACAACCAGAGGATGGATGTCCACAGCTCCTTTGGGGTCCATAACCAGTAGGTCCCCCAGGCAAGATATGCCCATATCCCACCAAATATTATCGAGAGTGTAAAGAGACAGTAGCCAACAAGCACTGCCCTATATTGCATACCATCCAGCAGGGCATCACCCTCTTTTAGATACACATATCCAAGGATGGCAGAGAGTGCAAACAACGCATACGAGAGAAAGGCCATAACCACGTGCACCTCGAACCAGAATGTCCTGAGCACAGGTGGAAGGGGCATATTGTAAGGCCTTGAGAATAGCGAGAAGGCAGTAAGTAGAAGACAGAGTATCACCGTGCCTGCATGGAATCCTGAACTGCCCTTTAAGAGGACCCTGAAAGGTATTGAGAAGGTCACTATTGAAAGGGACAGGAATGTAACGGTATCATGTGCACCGACAAGGGGGAGTCTGCCCAGCTCGATACCCCTTGATGTCATGTATAAGGCCTGGAATAAAAGTCCAACATAAATAAGGTATCTGCTCCAGAGGCCAAAGAGATATGCCCCGAAGGAGAGCATCAATAACCACATTGAAGATTCAACACCCATCCTTTAAAGATTATACAACGGGTCATGGATTTTAACTATTCCTATTCATGATGTCGCTCCTGCCCTTGTGCCTTTTCACTTGAACCCTCGACCCCTCGCCATCTTAATCAATACACCTAACAAGATAACGGTGGGTCATTGGTTGAGACATAGTATCCACCCTTATTAAGAGTTTTTGGGAAGAAAATCTGAAAGATATCTATCATCCTGTCAAGATCCATCACTGGAAACAA
>MTOQ01000092.1 GCA_002011735.1 Nitrospirae bacterium JdFR-81
AAGAATCAGTCTTATTGACTTGCTTTCTTGTAGACACTACAATATCTCCAAGGCGAGAGAACCTGACTTACAACACTCTCTATTTTAAGCGGACAGTAGTGGGTGTATGTGATAAATAGAGACCTCGTCCAGGACATATCTGCCTACATCATGATCACAGGCACCGATCTGACAATACAGTCAGTAACAGTCGAGACCCTGAATGGTCCAGGCTATGAGTCGGTCAACACCCATGAGGATCCTGACGCCGTAACACTCACCACCTCTTCCCTCACACCATCTGATATATTCAACATCACCTTCCCTGCCCATTCACTCACACGGCTGACTCTGGAATTTGCCCCAGGGTCGTCCTGATATAAGGATCCATGGGGGTTCACAAAGGGCCAGGGGTTGAGGAGAAATAAGGTATAAAGAGCTTATTCATGTAATGTAAATTATTTGCTATAATTCTCTAACTCAAGGTGATAAGGGAGATCTGTGATGGGACTTTTTGAGAAGCTTAAGCAGGGCCTCTCAAAGACAAAGAAGGCGCTCATAGGCAATGTGAAGACCCTCTTCAAGGGCAGGAAGGTCGACGATGCCCTTCTTGATGAGCTTGAGGAGATACTGATCATGGCCGATGTTGGGCCAGGGGCCTCGGCCTCTATTACAGAGGCGTTGAGGGAGAGGGTGAGACAGGGCAAGATATCGGATACCGATGAGCTCGAGAGTGCACTGAGGGAGGAGATAAGGGGTATACTCAAACAGGGACACAGGGTCATGTGCTCAGGGGAGAAACCATATGTGATCCTCGCGGTGGGGGTTAACGGGGTCGGGAAGACCACCACCATAGGTAAGCTGGCAAGGAGGTTTACTGACCACGGGTTTACCGTCGCACTTGCAGCATCTGATACATTCAGGGCCGCTGCCATTGAGCAACTTGAGATATGGGCCGAGAGGGCAGGTGCCCAGATCATAAAACACCGCAGTGGCGCAGATCCTGCTGCTGTGGCCTATGATGCGGTGGTCTCTGCAAGGTCGAAGGGCCTGGATGTGGTGATAATAGACACGGCAGGAAGGCTCCATACAAAGAGCAACCTTATGGAGGAGCTGAAGAAGATAAAGAGGGTGGTAAGCAGGGAGATACCTTCTGCCCCGCATGAGGTCCTGCTCGTGCTTGACGCCACCTCGGGTCAGAATGCAATAAATCAGGCAAGGATGTTTGATGAGGCGGTGGGCGTTACAGGCATTGCACTGACAAAGCTTGATGGGACCGCAAAGGGAGGAATAGTCATCGCCATAAACAAGGAGCTTGATATACCTGTCAAGTTGATAGGTGTCGGAGAAGGTGTGGATGACCTTCAGGACTTTGATGCAAAGAGCTTTGTAGACGCACTCTTCGAATAAGACACGCCGCACTATTTTTATCTTGCAATTTTTTCTCTCCCGTGCTATAAATATACAACTCTTTACAGTCTTTGTCTGTTTTTCTGTAAATAGCTTTAACATTTAATTCAGCAAGAAACCACGACTTTAGTGGCTGTAACAATGGTGAAGAATAACAGCCTCTCCATAGGCACACAGGATAGGGATGCGAAATGTCCGGACCTCTCCAGGATAATCACATCAAAAGAGATAAGAGACCTGTTCGATAATTTCTCAAAGACCACCAGCTTCACCATCCACCTGTTCACCCATGATCTATGCCACATCTTCAGCACCGATGAGCACCCATTGTGCAGTCTTGTAAGGTCCAGCCTCCATGAGGAGATCGATTGTCCCAACTCCTGCATGAGGCCGATGGAGGACGCCCTTAAGGGCGCAGGCCCCATCACCTTTAAATGTGGTGCAAGGATCATAAACTTCTCCTTTCGACTCACGAGGTTTGGGCAGAGTGTCATTATCACAGGGAGGGGAGGGTTTGCAGAGTATGAAGACTTAATAGAGTTCCTGAGGATTTGTAAGGACAGGGGACTGACAGACCTGCCCTTCAATAAACCACTGAACCTTCGGGGTGAGGGTTATGCACTGGATGTTGCCACCTCCCTCGGTCACTCCTTGAACTGTATCCTTGAGGGCTTTGAGGAGAGAGACGAGCTCAGGGTCAAACTCAAGAGACTGACATCACTGCTTGATCAAAACACCATCGAGGCCCTCTCCAAGAACAAGGAGTTGATGTATGTATACATACTCGATACCATTGAATTCATCCTCGGCCATACATCAACGGCCATGATGGTCCTTGACCGTGCCACATTGACATACAAGACCCTCTATAGCACGGGCAGACACAAGGATATCCTTAAGGGCTTCAGGCTGGACACCCAGAACCCTGTGATCAAGGAGATACTGAAGAGCCGTTCCTCTGTATACCCTGTCGATTCCTCAAGACTCGCGCCTGATGGAGGTCTGGGAGACATAGAGTCCACATATATATTCCCCATATACATAGCAAATGATATCGAGGGATTCATCTGCATCTTTAACAGGAGGCTATCCACCGAAGAGATAAGGATCATCAAGGCCTTCAGGGATTACATCCAGGTTACGCTTGAGAATCAGGGACTGAGGCTGTCCATCAACAAAAAGACCGACGAGATACTATCATCACTGCTGGATATATCAAAGGCCATAGCCCCACTGCTTGATACAGAGCACCTCTTCCAGACCATACTCGATAAATCCCTGCAGCTGCTCAATGCAGAACAGGGTTCATTGATAATACTTGACCACAACACATCGGAGCTCCTTGTGGAGGCGAGGAAGGGTGTGACAGACGCCGTTAGGGCGAAGACGAGGCTCAAGAAGGAGGAGGGTATAATGGGCAAGGTCATAGAGAGTGGACGTCCACTCCTTGTAGAGGACATCGAACGGCATCCACTCCTCAGGCATCCCAACAGGCCCCATTACAAGACAAAGTCATTTATCTCCATGCCCATAAAGATAGAGGACAGGGTTGAGGGTGTCATCAACATAACCGATAAGGCCGATGGGCACGCATTTAATGAGTACGATCTAAAATTGCTCGAATCATTCACTACGAGTGCAGCCATAGCGATACAGAGGAGCCTGTTCTACAAGCAGACCGAGAGCCTGAAGGAGCTCTCCATAACAGACCCGTTGACAGGCCTTTACAACCGGAGACACATAAATGACAGGCTTAAAGAGGAGATAACCCGTTTCAAGAGATACAACCATCCATTCAGCTTCCTGATGATAGACATCGATAATTTCAAGGCATACAACGATACCCACGGACATATCAAGGGCGACCAGGTGCTCAAGGCCCTTGCAGACACCATAGCGAACTCGTTGAGAACCATAGATATAGCCGGAAGGTTCGGAGGTGATGAGTTTGTCGTCATACTCTCTCAGACCCCGAAGGTCGATGCCATATCCATAGCAAATCGTATAAAGGAGAGGGTAAACGCCCGACTGGGCACCTTCCATGTTGATGACTCATCAAAGAGGATGACCATAAGCATGGGGTTGACGACCTTTCCTGACGATACCTCCTCCATTGAGGAGGTGCTCCAGAAGACCGACGAGATGTTATATATTGCAAAAAAGGGCGGGGGGAATCGGATATCGCATTTATAGCTCCTGTCACCCTGTGGTGATCATCAATCCATAAAAGGTCATGCTCCTTAAAAGGACAGTAACAGGTCTCTTCCTTGGCAGGGATGGTGAGGTTGAGACACTCAAGGGTGTTGCCAGTGCCACCTCAAACGGGACCGCTATGGGTGTATTCATATCAGGCCCCAGGGGCATCGGGAAGACCGAGCTCCTGAAACAGCTCTTCATCAGGCTATCAACCACCCAGCAGGAGGTCATACCATTCTATTACAGCATAAATCCCGCGATCTCCTCATTAAGGGATTTCTCAGGGGACTATCTCACAAGCCTCATCCGGCAGGCCCTCTCCTTCCTCAAGAAGGACCCTTCCATCATGGGCAGGCCTGTTTATTCACCCGATGACATCAGGCCGTTGATCAACACCCCTGAGATACAGTGGGCCACTGAGCTTATTGATGAATACTCAGGCCTTATGAAAAGGGCTGATGCCCTGAGTGTATTCCGCTATGCCATTTCTACACCGATCAGGTGCTACCTCTCCAGTGGAAGGCCTGTGATAGTGATGATAGATGACTTTGAGAGGTTGAAGGGCCTGGAGGATGGTGATTGCTGGAGGTATATGGAGGAGTTTATAAATAATCCCTACACACCACATATAATCACGGGCCTTGATGGAGAGCTCCATGAGATGCTCTTTGAGAGGACATCCATAGGCAGAAACCTTGAATTGATGAGGCTTAAGGGCCTGGGCAGAGAGGACTCCCTGGGCCTGTTTAACTCCCTCTGCAGGATAAACAACCTGAATGTGATAAAGCCACCCTCACTGGTTGATCACCTCAACGGCAATCCCCTTTATATCAGGAGGTTTGTCAATATAATAAGGCGCCATGGCAACATGCTCCATGAGGATCATCTCCAGAGGATCTATCAGGAGGAGATAAAGGATGGGGAGTTCTTCGTGTACTGGTCATCCCACCTGAGGAGGTATGTGCCAGGGCATCTCAGATCAGACACCTTGAGCCTCCTCTATCATCTATGCTCTGATGAGCTGGATGGTGTCATCACCCCTGATGAGGCATCATCTCTTGTGAGCAGGGAACATCTCAACAGCGTGTTTCGCATATTGAGAGTGGCAGGGGTGCTGGAGGAGGATTTTGGCACCTTCAGATTGATTAACGACAGGGTCTTTATCGATGTCATAAGATCGCTCCATCAGACAGGGGCTTCAAGGCGTGAGAGGCCCAGACACAGGGTGGTCCCAGAGACCAGGAGGACCACCTTTGAGGTGAGGGTTCCTGCCACAGGTGGTTATGAGGGTGTGGTCGTCAAGTTGCTTGAAGAGGTAGGCCACAGATACGGTGTCTCGTCAGAGGTTATCGGCAAACTCCAGGTGGCCCTTGCAGAGGTCCTGAACAGCCTCTTTACGGTTGAGGGCTCCACCATCAGCGGGGTGGATGTGAGGTTTGACCCAGAGGATGATGGCCTTACCATTGAGGTGGATGTGCCAGAGGGCAGACTCTATATCGAGACCCCTGATGGTGAGGCATCATTGAAACTCATAAAGGGCATCGTTGATGATATAAGGATCGAGAGGCTACAGGGCCTTACAAGATTGACAATGGTCAAGAGGTTCAAACACAACCCCTTTACGACACACACTGGGCTGAACGCCTGAAACTACCCATCCTTCCCCTCAGCCCTTTTATAAACCCTTTTGACCCTGTGTCCAATAGAGGTGAGGACCTCATAAGGTATCGTGCCTGTCCTATCCGCAATATCCTTAGCCGTTATCCTCTGATTGCCAGAGGTACCGATCAGGACGACCTCTGAATCTATATCCACGTCAGGCACATCTGTTACATCGACCATGAGGGTATCCATACACACCCTTCCCACCACAGGCGCACGCCTCCCCTTTATCAACACCTCACCACAGTTCGACAGGCTCCTGCTGTATCCATCTGCATATCCGATGGGAAGGGTTGCTATCAGGCTCCTGCGATTGGTGATGAATGTCCTTCCATAGCTTATGGGAGTGCCTGGTGGGACCCTCTTCAGATAGAGTATCCTGCATTTAAGGCTTAATACAGGCCTGAGATCGTCATCATCACAGCAGCCATAGCCATAAAGCATGATACCAGGCCTTACTGCATTGAGATAGGACTCCTTGAACCTGAGGACGCCCGCACTGTTTGCGATATGGAGGTATCTGAACCTCATGCCCCTCCTCTTCAGTGATTCCACAAGGGCCTTGAACCTCCTTATCTGATAGACCGTGAAGTCCCTGTCCATAAGGTCGGCCTCCGACAGGTGGCTCATGAGGCCCTCTAACCTTATGTTCTTCAGGTTGGCGATCTCGGTAATGGCCTTCTCCGCACCTTCAAGACCGATGCCTATACGGCCCATGCCGGTATCGACCTTTACATGGACAGGCACAGAGACGCCCTGCTTATATGCCTCCCTGGAGAGCCTCTTTGCGGTCTTCAGGTCAAAGATCGTGAGGGTGAGGTTGTGTTTGATGCATGCCTCAACGGCCTCTCTCTCAAAGAGGACGAGGATCGGCACTCCTATTCCACCGTCCCTCAGCTCGATCGCCTCCTCAGCGAAGGCAACCCCGAGCATCTCTACATTATTATGGGTTACTATGTGTCTTGAGACTTCAAGGAGGCCGTGGCCATAGGCATTGGCCTTTACAATCGGAATGATTGAACGCCTTCCTGTCCTCTTCTTAACCTCATAAAGGTTGTGGGAGAGGGCATCAAGGTCGATCTCGGCAATCGTCTTATCCTTCGACACAGCAAAACTTCTACGGCAAGCCCTCGATTACTGGGTCTTCTCCTTGCCTTCGGTCTCCTCGGGCTTCTTTGGTGTGACATCGATCTCTGGTGGTTCAGAGGTTGCCTTCTTAAAATTCCTTATGGCCTCCCCTATACCCTTGCCTATCTGTGGAAGTCTTGACGCACCAAAGATGATCACCACGATAACCAGGATTATTATCAGCTCAGGCATCCCAAGTCCAAACATCATAACCTCCTTTGATGGTCAGGGCCTTTGGATCCCACAAAGGCATACACATCATCCGGTGTGTTGAGGTTTACAAAGACCCTCTCCCCATCACCTATGCCTGCAATCTCCTTCTTACTGATATATTTTACCCTTTTACCTTCCAAAAAGTCTCTGATGCCCCTCCTGCCTGAGACCACGGCCCTCTCCATCGGCTGTATCAGCCTCCTTGAGTAGAATGCAAACAGGGGTTCATCCTGCGGGAGGACCGCCAGATATCCATCCCTCCTCATCGCCAGATATCTTATAACCTCCTCATCTATAAAAGGCATGTCACAGGCGGTGACAAAGACCCAATCATGTGATGTATTGATAAGTGCGGTGAGTATGCCGGTCATGGGCCCCCTGACATCATATCCATCTCCAAGCAAGACGGCATCAAGGTGTATGTAGAGTTCAGGCTGGTTTGTCACTATAAAGACCTCATTAAAAAGCCTCCTCATCAGGGTGATGCTCCTGTCTATGATGGCTCTGCCCTCCACCCTGATAAAGGCCTTGATCACAGGCATCCTCCTGTTCTCGCCACCGGCAAGTATCACACCTGTTGAGTTATCTATGAACCCCTTCATCTCCCCTTCCTCAATTCCCCTGCGATGGCCTCTGCATCAAGGGAGACGGTGGTCTTCTCACCCGAACCCATATCCTTCAGGTCAACGCTCCCTGACCTGAGCTCATCCTCGCCAATGACGATCGTGTATCTTGCACCCAGACGATTGGCCCTCCTCATCTGGCTCTTGAGTGATGCATCACCATAGCCTGTCTCCACCCATAGCCCCTTTAAACGAAGCTCTTGCGCAAGCAAAAAGGCCCTCTCAGCCGCCTCATCCCCTACGAAACAGATAACGAGCTCTGGCACCTCCGCCACCTTAAACCCATCCTTCAGGAGACTGACAATCCTCTCCATCCCGATGGCAAAGCCAAGCCCTGGCGTGGAAGGGCCACCAAACTCCTCAACAAGCGCATCATATCGTCCACCTGCTGCCACTGCATTCTGACTGCCAAGGAGATCGGTGGTGACCTCAAAGGCAGTCCTTGTGTAGTAGTCAAGGCCCCTGACAAGCTCGGGGTTCACCGTGTATGGGATGTGCAGGAGGTCAAGGTAGCTCCTCAGCCTCTCAAAGTGTTCCCTGCATCCATTACAGAGAAACTCTATTGTATGGGGTGAACCCTTTCTCATCTCTATACATTGAGGGACCTTGCAATCGAGTATCCTCAAGGGGTTCTTATCATATCTGCGCTGACAATCGGCACAGAACCCCCCTATCTTATCACTCAGAAACCCCTTGAGTGCCTCCCTGAAGGCAGGCCTGCATACCTTGCAACCTATGGAGGTGATCTCAAACCTCAGACCCTCAAGCCCTACGGTCCTGAGTATCTCCGAGAGCAGGGATATGAGCTCCGCATCCATCCTCGGGTCATCAACACCCATCGCCTCAGCCCCTATCTGGTAAAACTGCCTGTATCTGCCTGCCTGTGGCCTCTCATAACGAAACATAGGCCCCATATAATAGTATCTCTGTGGTGGTGGCTCATTATACAGGTGATGCTCTATATACGCCCTTACAAACGATGCAGTGCCTTCAGGTCTGAGGGTGACACTCCTGCCACCCTTGTCAAGGAATGTATACATCTCCTTCTCAACGATATCCGATGTCTCACCTATACTCCTGATAAAGAGATCTGTTGACTCTATTACAGGGAGCCTGATCTCCCTGTAACCATAAGACCTGAAGACATCCCTTGCTGTACCCTCTATGTGTTGCCAGATGTGGATATCAGGGGGGAGGATGTCGTGTATCCCCTTAAGGCTCTTAAATCTCATCAGGCCTCTCTTCCTCGCGTTCCCTGTCAAACTCCAGCTCTCTCAACACCCTTTCGGCAAGGCGTCTCACCTCTTCCTTGAAGTGCCTCCTCACACCCTTGAGGTCTGTGATATCCTCGTGTATCTTTATGACCTTCTCCTGGGCCTCCTTTATCATCCTCTCGGCCTCAAGCTGGGCCTCCTTCTTTATGAGCTCTGCCTCCTTCTGGGCATTACGCTTGAACTCCTCCACCATCTGCTGTGTCCCCACAAGTGTGTCCCTGAGGGTGCTCTCAAGATTTTTGTATTCCTTTAACTGCTTCTCATACCTCTTTGCCTCCTCTCTCAGGTTGGCATTCTCCCTGAGAAGCTCCTCCATCTCCTCCCTTACGAGCTCTAAAAAGGAGTCCACCTCCTCCATATCAAAACCCCTGAACTTCACTGAGAACTGCTTCTGTTGAATGTCAAGTGGTGTTATCCTCATTGTATCCTCCTAAAGGTCAATAATGCCTCATCCTTGATGCAAGGTCAAAGAGGGATTGCACGATAAAATATTTAATAAACAATATAGCGAGGATAGCGATCATGGGTGAGATGTCTATCCCCATCGCCACACCTATCCTGTTCCTGATCGGCCTCAATACAGGGTCTGTAACAGAGTAGAGGAATCTCACTATGGGATTGTATGGATCAGGGTTCACCCAGCTTATAAGTGCTGAGATGATGATTATCCACATATAGATCGTCAATATGACATCAAGGATATAGGCTATGGCCTGAAACAGGTTACCGAATATGAACATCTATGCCCTCCCACCGGCAAGCTCTTCTGCCCTCTGCCTTGCCCTTTCAAGTGCAGATATAACGAGCTCCCTGAGCCCCTTTTCATTGAAGACCCTGAGCCCTGCCTCTGTTGTCCCCCCTGGTGATGTAACCATCTCCCTGAGCCGTGAAGGGCTCATGCCCGTGTCAAGCAGCCTTGCCGTCCCGCTGGCTGTCTGGATGGCAAGTGTGGTCGCATCATCACTGCTTAACCCCATCCTGACCCCTGCCTCTATCATGGCCTCAACAAAGAGGGCGATAAAGGCAGGCCCGCTCCCTGAAAGGGCCGTTACCGCATTCATATACCTCTCAGGCAGCGTTATCACCTTTCCTATGGACATGAACAGCTCCCTTACGATGTTTATACTCGGATCAGAGAAGCACTCGCACAGCGACATCACGCTCATCCCCTCCTGCACAAGTGCAGGCGTGTTAGGCATAACCCTTATGAGCCTTCGTGTCTTTAACCTCGACTGGAGAAACGAGAATGTGATACCTGCGGCTATGGATACGACGGTCTTCTCATCCGTGACAAGATCGGATATCTCATCAAGGACCACCGCCATATTCTGTGGCTTTACAGCAAGGATGATTATATCACATGATGACACCACCTCTCTATTTGAGGGGGTGGTCTTTATACTGTAGGACTGTTCGAGGTATCTCCTTCGCTCTTCCCTCGGTTCTGAGACGATTATCTCCTGCCTCATCCCCTGTTCCCTCATCCCCTTGATCAGGGCCTCTGCCATATTACCGCCACCGATAAAGCCGATCATGATACCATTCATAGTATTCTATAGCCCTCTCTCCATCATTCTGTAAACTCCCTCTCTATGGATAATACCCAGTATCCATACCTCATCATCCACTACCTTAAAAACCACCCTGAGGTCTCCCACCCTCAGTTTCCAGTATCCCTTTAATGTCCCCCTCAAAGGCTCTCCATATTTGTGAGGTGCTATTGTAAGACGTGTCTCTATAGCATGCTTAATACGTTTTCTAATATTATTGAGCAGAGGGATATCAATCTTCTTCACATCAGGATGGTATCTGAGATCAAATGGCAAAACTACCAGACCTCATCATGCTTTAATGCCTTTTTTCTCAGAAAACTCTTCTCCCTCTCCTCTGCGAATGTACCCAATCCGATGTCCTCTTCGATCTCCAGTGCCTCTTTTATAAGGCTGCGCGCCTTCAACGAGAGAGAAACACCATCCCTTTCTGCAAGATATTGAATGCTGTCATAAAGTGGCTTCTCCATGACTATGTTGATTCTTGGATTCTTTGTCGGCATCTAAGGCACCTCCCCTTTAGTGTAACACTTATAATACACCAATTCAACCTCTCTCACCGAATATCGCTGTCCCGATCCTGACCATCGTTGCACCTTCCTCTATGGCAACCTCAAAGTCATGGGACATACCCATGGATAACTCACTCAATGGGTGATGCGTAATGCGTGATGCGTTAATCTCGTCCCTCAGCTCCCTTAACCTCCTGAAATATGGCCTTGTCATCTCAGGGTCTTCAAAGAACGGGGGCATGGTCATCAGACCCTCGAGTCTGAGGTTATCCAGCCCCTCTATCCTCTCGATCAGTGCCGACAGCCCTGACTCACTGACACCATGCTTCGTCTCCTCCTCAGATAGCTTCACCTGGACAAGCACCCTCTGTATCTTGCCCATCCTCTTCGCCTGTCTGTTCACCTCCTCGGCAAGCCTGATAGAGTCGATGGTATGGATGAGCTCAAATAATCTGACCGCATACCTTGCCTTGTTCCTCTGAAGATGGCCTATAAGATGCCACTCGACCTGATCAGGGATTTGAGATCCGAGGCTCGAGATCTTTCTCTGGGCCTCCTGGACCCTGTTCTCTCCGAATGTCATTATGCCTGCCTCTATGGCCTCCCTGACCCTTGTGGCCTCAACGGTCTTTGTGACGGCAACAAGCCTCACCTCCTCAGGCCTCCTCCCTGCCCTTATGGCGGCATCACTGATGCGCCTCTTTACAGCCCCTATTAGAGCAGCTATCCCATCGGATTGAAGCTTAACATCTTTCTTATACATCGAGCAAATACCCCCTCTCGGCGTGCCGTCTTCACCTCATATTACAAAATTTTAGCAATATTGGAAACTTGGATTAACCCCTGCCTATACAACCAGAGCCTGACCTCTACAAACTTGAGTGTGTATCCCTCTTTATCAGTATATAAGGATTGTCTGAGATACGCGCTGAATGGTTCAAATTCGAGCCCCTGTTGTCAGGGGAAATGATTAATTATCTTCACAGATATTTCATATATTATGTGTTATTATTTTATCATGAATGGCAGGAGTATCCTTGTCGTAGAGGACGAGGCAAAGATAGCAGAGATCGTAAAGGCATACCTTGAGAGGGAGGGCTTCAGGGTCTCTGTTGCCGAGGATGGTGAAAAGGCACTCTCTGTCCTGAAACAGGGTTTTGACCTGATAATACTCGACCTCATGCTACCTGACATCACTGGCGAAGAGATATGCAGGACCATAAGGGAGGATTCAGACATCCCGATCATCATGCTCACTGCAAAGAGCGACGAGGAGGACAGGGTAAAAGGTCTCGGCATCGGTGCAGACGACTATGTTGTGAAGCCATTCAGTCCGAGGGAGCTTGTGGCAAGGGTGAAGGCCCTGCTCAGAAGGGCCCATGGTAAAAGACCTTACAGTTTTAACAATGGAGATCTCATTATCGATGTCTCCCGCTTCAGGGTGAAGAAGGCCGGCACAGAGGTCACCCTTACCTCCACGGAATTCAAGTTGTTGAAGTATCTTGCCGAACATCCTGAACAGATATTCTCAAGGCTCCAGCTTGTAAACATAGTGCTCGGCTATGACTTTGAGGGGTATGACAGGACGATCGATGCACACATAAAAAACATACGCCATAAGATAGAGGATGACCCGAGGAATCCCTCATATATAAAGACCGTATACGGGGTGGGTTACAGGTTTATCGGCCGGCCTGATGAGGACTAAACTCTTTCTTGCATTCATAATCATCATCTCCCTTGCAATCCTCTCCAATATCGTGTTCGAAAGGCTCATACTAAAGGACTTCAACGACTTCGTCATGGGCACACGGGAGGACCGCATCTACTGGATTATGGCCTCTGTCGAGGGGAGCTTCAGAGAGGGCCAGTGGGATATAAATGCACTGAGGGAGTCACTCCACTGGGGATTGATGCTTGGGTTTGAGACATATGTTGAGGATACAGATGGCAACAGGGTGATCTCATCCACAGATGTCCTGTCCACATTAAACCCGAGCATGTTAAAAAGGATGAACTCCCTTTTCAAGCTTCCCTCTGGTAGAGGAGAATTCACATGGTATCCCCTGTATGTCGAGGGTATGGAGATAGGCAGGCTGTATCTCAGGCCCCTTGAGAGATTGGGACTCACGCCCATAAAAGAAGAGATATTCAGGAAGAGGGGAAGGGAGTTCCTGATAATATCGTTTCTCATAGCAGGTGGTGGCGCCTTTATACTCGCACTGCTCTTTACGATATTCCTATCCAATCCCCTTAAGCGTCTCACCTCATCGGCCGAGGCCATAGCAAGGGGAGACTTCTCTGCAAGGGCACCATCGCCCCACAGGAGGCTCAAGGATGAGCTTGACAGACTGACAGAGACATTCAACTACATGGCCGAGGCCCTCCAGAGGGAGGACGCCCTGCGGAGGCACCTTACATCGAACATAACCCATGAATTAAGAACGCCCCTCACGATCATAAAGGGGAACCTCGAGGCAATAGAAGACGGCGTCATATCAGATCCGAATGAGGTGATAAGGAACATAAAGATGGAGATAGACAGGATCATCTCCCTTGTCGAGGGGGTCGAGGATATCACCTCTGCCGAGGCGAGCTTCTTCAAGAGGGGCAAAAAGACAGAGATTGACCTGAAGGAGTTCATAGACTCGATAACAGAGATCATGGAGAAGGTCTTTGAAGAGAAGGGGCTCTTTATAAAGAAAGAAGGGCGATCCATGATCGTCAGGACATATCCCGAAAAACTCCACATAGTGCTCAAAAACCTTCTGACAAATGCATATAAGTTCACCGACAGAGGAGGCGTTACAATCAGGTGGGGCAGACACCATGATACAGGGGGCTCGGCCTTCTTCATCACCGTCCAGGACACAGGCAGGGGGATAAGGGAGGAAGACCTTAAAAGGGTCTTTGATAGATTTTACAAAGGCATGGATTCAGGTGGAAGGGGTCTCGGTCTTGCCATTGTAAAGGAGCTCGTAGAGGTTATGGGTGGCAGGATCGAGGTGGACAGCAAAGAAGGTGAGGGCTCAAGATTCACACTCTATTTTGGATGAATTTCATATTTTCTTCATCTTTGTATAATATTTTAAAGATAAAACCATGAAGACAACATCAATACTTATAACGATCATCCTGCTTTTAAGTGCGTATGTCCCTTCTGCGTTCGCATGGCCAGGCGGAAAACCAGTGACCCCCTATGGTGACTTCTGCAGGGGTTGCAGTCAGTATGGCACATGCAGGGACATGATGAGCCCTGACGAGGCAAGAAGGGCGATGGCAGAATACTACCATAGAAAGGGCTTTGATGTGGAGGTTATAGACGCAAGTGGCAGATTCATAAAGGCAAGGGTGAAGGACAGAGGCAGGGTTGTGGATGTCATCATCTTCGACCGCAAGACAGGGAGGATCAGGTCGATATATTAAATGAAAGAGGAGGCATTTAATGGGCAAGGCTAACAAAAGATCAAAGACACAGGGCAAGAGGAAGAAGGGCCCTGTTATATGGGCCATCGCAGGGATAGCGATAGTCATCTTGGTCATTGCAATCTCCGGGAAGATGCCCACTGGCAATGAAGAAAAGGGCAGGTCATTCCAGATCACCGAGAAGGAGACCCGACCTGTCCTTGACCCATCGTTATTTACAGGCATGACCCGAGCGGCCTATGCAGCGGCACAGCGATATCCTGACGCAATGAACGAGGTCTACTGCTATTGCTACTGCGACCAGCCGCCATTCAATCACAAGAGCCTTCTCAGTTGCTTCACTGAGAGGCATGGTGCTGGTTGAATACTCTGTCAGAAGGAGGCCCTTAGGGTCGCCCAGCTTGTAAGAGAAGGGAAGAGCATGGACGAGATAAAGATGGCCATTGATAGAGAATTCGGGAGGATGTAGTGTATAATCCTACCAAGAGCGCCATCTCTCGCTATCATGACAGGGACGATATTGATATCACTGAGCCTGATCCTCCTGCTGTATACGGATTCCCCTGCCTCTGAACCCTTACCATTGTTTGCCCACATCAGGGAACCATTAAAACACGCCCTTCAATACGAGTCCCTGAACAATGACCTCTCACACCCAGAGGATATAACAGACCTCTCCAGGCTCAGAGGCCTCCTCAACCATAGAGATCAGGATGAATATCCGCTGAACAGCTACAGGAAGGTCATAGAGAACGAACCCATCACATCCTATCGCAGAGAGGATAAATACACGAGACTCTCAGAAGACACAAAATATCTCGCCCTCATCCTTGCCACAGCCTCTGCATCGCTGTATTTTATGCCTGAAGAGCTTACCAAGTGGTCAAAAGAAGGGAGACAGGGGACAAACATCTTCGAGAGATGGGCAAGGCATGTAAGGTCGAGACCTGTGTGGGATGCCGACCACTGGGCAGTAAATTATATAGGCCATCCATATGCTGGCTCTGCCTATTATATACTTGCAAGACACAACGGCCTCGACTGGAAAGAGGCAGGGCTCTACTCGACCTTTGTATCAACATTCATGTGGGAGTATGGAGTGGAACTTACAGGAGAGGTCCCATCCATACAGGACCTTATTGTGACTCCCATTGGAGGCATGATACTGGGAGAGGTGTTGCTTAATGCAGAGGATGCCATAAAGAGGAATGATGGAAGGGTCCTGGGCTCAAGACTCCTTGGCAGCATATCACTTGTGTTAATCGATCCTGCAGGCTCTGCGATCAGGTTCATCAGGAGGTGGACAGCCATACCTGCAAGGATAAAGATCAGGATAGAACCGTTTACCATCTCTTCAATATCAGACCACGAAGAGGCACATACAGCAAGTTCTGGATTTCCACCGGTCCCCTACTATGGCATGAAGCTTGTATTCACTTACGAATAGCCTCTGTATGCCTTGCCTGCTGTTGCTCTGCCTTTCGGGCTGCCTCTCTCGCCTCCCTGGCCGCCTCCTCAGCCTTCCTGGCTGCCTCCTCAGCCTCCCTGATGGCCTCCTCTACCTTCCTGGCCACCTCTTCTGGCATCTCCGATACACTCCGATCACCCTTTACAGTCTTCTCCACCCCGGTAGTCTTGGAGGGACTCCCACCGGAGCATCCTCCCAGAAGAAGCAGGATCAAGCCAGCAATCAGATAATTCCTATTCATGTATAATCATATCATCTGTTATCTCTATATACACATCAGCCGCCTCGATCAGTTCCTGACCTGTGCTCTCCTTGAAAGACATTATCTCCACCTTCACCCCCTTGGACCTCAGGGCATGCACAAGGGGCACAAAATCCGAATCTCCGGTCAGGATCACCATCACATCAACCTTATCTGCAAGGGTGAGGGCGTCAATGGCTATCTGCATATCCCAGTCGGACTTCAGGGTGCCATCGGCAAGCTTTCTTGGCCTCTTTGACTTCACCTCATAGCCAAGGGCGTTCATGGCATAAATGAATTTACTCTGATCCACGCCCTCGGGCTGGATATTGTAGATAATAGCCCTTACAATATTCCGTCCCTCCAGCTTCTTCATTATCTTTGAGTAGTCGGGCTTTCCTCCGAACTGTCTGGAAGAGAGATAAAGATTCTGCCCATCAACCAGCACAGCCACCCTCTGACTTTTTAATATGTTCATCTCCTCATGTCCCTTTGTCAGGTGCACTTTATCCCCCTGTCTGGCAGAGGGGAAGTCCCAACTCAGGCGGTCCGGGTATTTTATCATAGTTATATTGTATATTATTTTCATGGCTCATTACAAAAACCCGTTTTTGGTTATACTGACATCTCCCTGTCGCTGACTAACGAGGCTGGACTGTTAAGATAGGAGATATAGGAGATCAATGGTAAGGGCCAACATCTGTTATCGTTGTGGGAAAGAGATGGACGGATATTATGTTGAGGAGGGAGATCTCACCATCACATCCTGCAAGATAAAATGCCCTCATTGTGGGTGGACCCTTGAAGGCGCATACGATTCTTATGAGGATGAAACCTTTAAACCTCCCCTTCCCGACGCAGATCAGCGTAAGAGATAAAAAGTTCAAAGATTAAATTAAACCCCTTCACCCTCACCCTGCCAACGATAGTCCCCCAGCACCTTTTTCTTCAGGTCTTTGTTCCTACTGGGAATCTATGGAGGAATGGTGCCTCCAGTCTTAGTCGCAATCCCTTTTTCTTCAGGTCTTTGTTCCTACATAGAAAGCTGCTTGCCATGGACAGAGTGGTGAAAGTCGCAATCCCTTTTTCTTCAGGTCTTTGTTCCTACGGTGGATTATATCGCATAATCTACTCTCTGCCGTTTTTGGTCGCAATCCCTTTTTCTTCAGGTCTTTGTTCCTACGGTGAAATCATCCACTCTGTCCAATATTTGCAGACGCAAGTCGCAATCCCTTTTTCTTCAGGTCTTTGTTCCTACGAGTATTATGGCAAAGAAAGTAAGACACCAGCCGTCTGTCGCAATCCCTTTTTCTTCAGGTCTTTGTTCCTACGACGGAAGCACAGAAGGCAGGATGGGATAAGATAGTCGCAATCCCTTTTTCTTCAGGTCTTTGTTCCTACAGGGTAAAAAGAATGATAAATGAGATCAAAAGTGAGAGTCGCAATCCCTTTTTCTTCAGGTCTTTGTTCCTACAACGGTGGTAGCGGAAATGGTGAGAACAGTGGGGTCGCAATCCCTTTTTCTTCAGGTCTTTGTTCCTACTTACCTACGGTAGGCGGTATGCTTTCACAGCCGTGTCGCAATCCCTTTTTCTTCAGGTCTTTGTTCCTACCAAGCAGCGGACTAACAAGGAGGTGAGATGATGACGTCGCAATCCCTTTTTCTTCAGGTCTTTGTTCCTACTCCCAAGAGGCCGAGGGATACAGTATTTTTTCTTGGTCGCAATCCCTTTTTCTTCAGGTCTTTGTCCCTACGTGGAAATCCGTCTTCACATAGGAGGACGGTGGGAGGGTCGCAATCCCTTTTTCTTCAGGTCTTTGTTCCTACGAAAATTGGGAGAGAAAGAGGGAGGGCGGTATATGCCCGTCGCAATCCCTTTTTCTTCAGGTCTTTGTTCCTACTCTATTACTTATGGTCCTATGCGATGTTTCAATGTCGCAATCCCTTTTTCTTCAGGTCTTTGTTCCTACGGGATACAGTATTTTTTCTTGGGATCTGGTGGCAGGTCGTCGCAATCCCTTTTTCTTCAGGTCTTTGTTCCTACAACCGTGAAAGCACAGGGGCAAGATAAGCGATTCATGGTCGCAATCCCTTTTTCTTCAGGTCTTTGTTCCTACGGAGATAGCAGTAAGGGTAGCACGCTATCTCCGTGTCGCAATCCCTTTTTCTTCAGGTCTTTGTTCCTACATGCTCAGGAACGAAAAGCTCCATAAGGCTCTGTCGCAATCCCTTTTTCTTCAGGTCTTTGTTCCTACTGTAGGGTCAACAGGAAGTTAATTAGGATGAAGGCAGGGTCGCAATCCCTTTTTCTTCAGGTCTTTGTTCCTACGGGAGGTTGGCCACAGCACGGCGGCAGGCTTGGAGGTCGCAATCCCTTTTTCTTCAGGTCTTTGTTCCTACTCATTACAAACAAGGAAAACCAGAGCACTTCTTCTGGTCGCAATCCCTTTTTCTTCAGGTCTTTGTTCCTACAATGTTGATGAGCAGGGAAGGCCCTTTGAGGTCTTCGTCGCAATCCCTTTTTCTTCAGGTCTTTGTTCCTACACAATCTACTTGGACCAACAATTAGACAGTTACCTAGGGGTCGCAATCCCTTTTTCTTCAGGTCTTTGTTCCTACGCCAGGGAGGCTGAGAAGAGAGGGATCTCTATAGCGTCGCAATCCCTTTTTCTTCAGGTCTTTGTTCCTACTAAAATCGTGAGTGGGAATTTAAACACTCGTTTCTACTGTCGCAATCCCTTTTTCTTCAGGTCTTTGTTCCTACGTTCCAAGCCTGGAACTTTGCAAGAAACTCAAAAGTCGCAATCCCTTTTTCTTCAGGTCTTTGTTCCTACTTTGAATGGCTTAAAAAAGTGAGTCTCACCTCAAGTCGCAATCCCTTTTTCTTCAGGTCTTTGTTCCTACTATGGCACATTTGACAACACCTTCACCCTTGCTGGTCGCAATCCCTTTTTCTTCAGGTCTTTGTTCCTACCAAGATCAATTCATAGCCACCTTCCCGCCCACCCTGTCGCAATCCCTTTTTCTTCAGGTCTTTGTTCCTACCATCGTTCACGACAGGAAGGGAAAGAAATCATACGTCGCAATCCCTTTTTCTTCAGGTCTTTGTTCCTACAAAAAATTAAGAAAGCCATTCAGGAGCAGGGATATTAATCGTCGCAATCCCTTTTTCTTCAGGTCTTTGTTCCTACCATATCTTACAGGTTCAGGATATGATGTTACGATTGGGTCGCAATCCCTTTTTCTTCAGGTCTTTGTTCCTACCCACAGTGGGGAAGTGAAAGTAGTTCACCTCCCTACGTCGCAATCCCTTTTTCTTCAGGTCTTTGTTCCTACATTTATAAAAAACAACAACTTAGTGCCTCTCGCATATGGGTCGCAATCCCTTTTTCTTCAGGTCTTTGTTCCTACTCACAGCCGTTACGGGCATCGTTACAGCAGAGGAGGTCGCAATCCCTTTTTCTTCAGGTCTTTGTTCCTACAAGCAGCAAAGTTTTGGGCCAATGCCTTATCTTCTAGTCGCAATCCCTTTTTCTTCAGGTCTTTGTTCCTACGCAGAAGATACCTGAGACGGTTAGCAGGGCAAAGTCGCAATCCCTTTTTCTTCAGGTCTTTGTTCCTACAAAGAACCTCTTGCACGATGCGGGTTTTCATATTACTGTCGCAATCCCTTTTTCTTCAGGTCTTTGTTCCTACAAAGGAGGTATAAAAAGATGATTATATTAGTCATGTCGCAATCCCTTTTTCTTCAGGTCTTTGTTCCTACCGAAGCTCATATGAATGAAATACAGATCGAGGGTTCTGTCGCAATCCCTTTTTCTTCAGGTCTTTGTTCCTACTAGCAAAAACCGCATATGTTAAAGAGAAATTCTCGTCGCAATCCCTTTTTCTTCAGGTCTTTGTTCCTACGAAAACTTCTGCAGATGAATGCTATAGTAAAGTCGCAATCCCTTTTTCTTCAGGTCTTTGTTCCTACCCGGTGGTAGTCACCGGGAAGATCGGTAAGAGATCGGTCGCAATCCCTTTTTCTTCAGGTCTTTGTTCCTACTATCAAGCCGTGAGACTCTTAACGGCCGATTACGGTCGCAATCCCTTTTTCTTCAGGTCTTTGTTCCTACAAAACTTCTGCAGATGAATGCTATAGTAAAGTCATCGTCGCAATCCCTTTTTCTTCAGGTCTTTGTTCCTACTTAAACCCAGATCAAGAATTCCGATCAGTAACCATAGTCGCAATCCCTTTTTCTTCAGGTCTTTGTTCCTACCCACAGACCACAGACCGATAAGTATGGGAACAAAACAGTCGCAATCCCTTTTTCTTCAGGTCTTTGTTCCTACAGCACCCCCACAAAATATCTTTTTGTTTCGATAAATTACACCTGCCCTTATGCAGAATTTATGATTCATACAGAGCAACCAAAACCTTAAAAGACCTGAAGATGAACTTGTCAAAGAGCAATCTATCATAATATACCCCATTGTTTATTGAAAAAAGGTCATTGGTTGAGACATAGTATCCACCCTTATTAAGACTTTTTGGGAAGAAAATCTGAAAGATATCTATCATCCTGTCAAGATCCATCACTGGAAAC
>MTOQ01000004.1 GCA_002011735.1 Nitrospirae bacterium JdFR-81
ATGGCTTGAACCTCCTGTCATTATTGGTTGTACAGGTGATATTCTATCACCTTTGACAGAGGTTTCAAGCCTTATGATAATTTTTTAGCGGACACTACTGTCCTTATATGTTATTATAACACCTATCCTGAATTCAGATGAACGAGCATGTGGTATTAGGCAGATGGAATCAGAGGAGACTGAATAATCTCCTGCACGAGGCATCAGAGACCAGAGGGGCAGGGGAAAGGATAGGGTTTATATCAAGACACTTCCTTAATACACCCTACAAAGAATCAACCCTTATTGGAGGTATAAACACCTCTGAGGTCCTTGTGATAAACCTTGAGGCCATGGATTGCTTCACATTTATTGAATATATCGAGGCAATGAGGCTTTCGAGGTCATTCAATGAATTCATGGACAATTTGAAGAGGGTGCGATATAAAGGAGGGATCGTAAGCTTTACAAGGAGGAATCACTTCTTCACAGACTGGATAGAATTTAATGCAGACCTTCTTCTGGATGTAACAGAGAAGATTGGTAAGGCAGTGGAGGTCACAAAGACACTGAATTTAAAAGAGGATGGAACATCTCTGCTGCAAGGGATAAGGCCTGTAAGGAGGATGATTAAATACATCCCTAAGGAAAATTTCAATGACTCTCTTTACAAAAGGGTACAAACAGGCGATTATGTTGGTATTTATAGCCCTGAAAAGGGTCTCGATGTATCGCATGTGGGCATCATCATTAAAGAAAGGGCCCTTATCTATTTAAGACATGCCTCTTCAAAGAAGGCCATGGTTGTTGATGAAGATTTCAAGGAATATATCTCCAACAAGCCAGGGCTGATTATACTCAGGCCGAAGGATCTAACGTGAAGAACAAGGTCTCTGTGATAAAGACGATATTCAGCCGCAGGATGCTCGTTGCCTTTATCATGGGCTTTGCATCAGGCCTCCCGCTCCTCCTCACAAAGGGTGTGCTCCAGGCATGGATGAAGGAGGAGGGCATCGACCTTTCTCTCATAGGACTGACCAACCTCCTTGCCATCCCGTATTCAGCAAAGTTCCTCTGGGCACCGTTTCTTGACAGATACACCATAGGTATCCTCGGGAGGAGGAGGGGGTGGCTGCTTGTGTCTCAGATCGGGCTCATCATCTCCATCTCGGCCATGGGCCTCAGCAATCCAAAAGAGACCCCTCTCATACTCATCATCTCCGCACTGCTTGTCACATTTATGAGTGCATCACAGGACATAGTGGTGGATGCATACAGGCGTGAAGACCTTGCAGATGAAGAGCTTGGACTTGGCTCGGCACTCTATGTGCTCGGCTACAGGATCGGGATGCTGCTGTCATCCGGAGGTGGACTTATAATGGCAGATTATATATCATTCAGGGGAGCCTATCTGATAATAGCATCCTGTATGGCTCCAGCGGTTCTGACCACCCTCCTGACCCCTGAGCCAAAGGTGCCGGTCAGTCCAAGGAGTATCAAAGAAGCGGTTATTGATCCCTTTGTTGAGTATTTCCAGAGGCAGGAGGCATTCTGGATGCTTGCATTCATATTGCTCTACAAGATAGGTGATATTATGGCAAGTAATATCTCCACGCCCTTTTACATGGATATGGGTTTCTCACTCACAGAGATCGGTGCCATAACCAAGTTACTCGGCTTCTGGGCAGTGATAGCAGGCGCATCTATTGGCGGGATGATAATGCTGAGGCTTGGGATAAATCGATCCCTATGGGTGTTTGGTGTGCTTCAGGCCGTATCCACGGCAGGCTTTGCCATCCTTTCGCTTATCGGGCACAGCATCCCTGCACTTGCGATCGTCATCGGTTTTGAGAACCTCAGCGGAGGCATGGGGACGGCGGCCTTTATGGCCTTCATGGCAAGTATAACGAACAAGAAGTTTACCGCGACCCAGTATGCGTTGCTTACAAGCTTTATGGCATTTGGGAGGGATGTGCTCTCGGCACCAACGGGGTTCATTGCCAAGTATATGGGATGGTTCTGGTTCTTTATAGCATGTGCCCTTATCGCTATTCCAGGGATGCTCCTGCTCCTGAAGTTTGCACCATGGAGTCTCAACGATAAACGGTCATATCCTCAACCATAACAACAGCATTAAGCCTTGCCCCCAAGGGAACAAACCATTGTGGAAATGCGATGGGTAACTCTAATCCGATGCTATAGTGGTAACGGTTACTCCTGCGTTTGTTACCTCCATTGAGAGAACATCCTCTACCCTCACTGTGCAACTACCAACTGATGGGTTAGTATCCTCTACAGTGATAAAGGAGGATATATCCTCAACTTCTACATCTATATCAACTCCAAGATATGAGGGAGCATCTGGTGAGATTGTGCCATCAGGATGGAGTTTCAACACCCATAAATGAGGATAATCCTGATAAAAAGCCATGCTACCAGAGACAACAAAATCCCCGCTGTCAGTCTCTATTACATATCCACCAAGTGCAAGGGCCCCTTCACCATAACCCTTTGCCCATACTACATTTCCAGCAGGGTCTGTCCTGAGAACCCACATGCTGTCACCTGCACAGTAGTCCGCATCTTCAACATCTCCACCAATTATGTACCCCCCATCCCCAGTCTGACGTAAAGAGTGTATATCTACTATATCACCAATCCCTCTATACGCCTTTGCCCATATGATGTTACCCCCTGAATCAAGTTTGACAAGGGCTATATCACCGCCCACATTCTCTATAATCCCTAATACATACCCACCATCCCTTGTCTCATACACTGGACCTCCATACATACCATTAAATAAACCATCAGACTCATAAAGCCTTGCCCATAAAACGGAATTGTTTTTATCAAGTCTTATCAATCTTATTCTATAGGTTATTGTATAAGAATTGACATCATTCCGAATTATCTCGGTCTCATTCTGCATAACCATATAACCATCGTCCTTCATTGGATAGATACCACCACCCTTCCCTTCATAGGTTCTACCCCATACAAAATTTCCAGAAGAATTAACCTTAAATACACAGGAACCACTACTAATTACATAACCAGCGTCTTTGGTTGGGTCAAGTGTTCCTACTAATTCATACAGCTTCTGCCATATAACGCTACCATTTGCATTCAGCTTCACTATAAAAGATTCAGACCAATCTCCACTGCTTACTCCCCCAACAATATAACCACCATCTTCTGTCTCATATACTGAATAAACCTCATCATCAAAATCTTCCCTATCAAAATACTTCTGCCAGACAATATCACCCTCTGAATTAAGCTTTATGACCAGAAACCTGAAACTCTCATAACGTCCGGGTGGTAACCCTGTCCCTGCAAGTATATAACCTCCATCATCTGTCTGCTGGATATAACCTCGAATCTCTCCAACACCATCAACTCCATAAATCTTCGCCCAATGGGAAGAGGATGAAACATTACCAATACTGTCTCCTCCACCCCCTCCCCCTCCACAGGAAAGGAAGATTGGTATAAGAAAGAAGAAAATAAATCTCTTGATGAGATATCTCTTATCTTCCCTTACCATACCCCTTTAATATATTGTATACTACGTAGCCTGAAAATAATCTATAAACACACAATTGTCATTTTCGTTGAGTTCCTGATTTCTACCGGTATCATCAGCACAAACACCAAGATAGTAAGTCACACCAGGTGTAATATCGGTCGGGATTGTCACAGTAGTAGTGCCAGTAGATTGAGCTCCCACAGATAAAGCAGGTACCATCCTTGAACCTATTGAACGATCAGAATGTGTTATTTTTGTAATCGTATCTTTATCTAACCCTTTTTCAACTCCAATCTGTACAATCTCTGCAGGTGCATCTCTACCTGCACCTGCCTGTGTACCTCTCTTTACTGCGACTATTAAATCTACTATGTCTTTATAACTGTAACCATTTTCCATCGCTGTTTTAGCAATATCCACCACTACAGGCCCTGTAACAGGACTGACTATCTCTATTGCACGAACAATGGGTGCAAGTTTTTTAGCTCTTATGCCATAATCAAATGGAGCAACAACAAGTTGATATGCGCTATAAACCGAGACACCAAGTGGTGTAAGTCGCTCTTAACAATCAAGGGCAATTTCGCCAAAAATAAAAAGGGGGTGCCCCCTCTATGAACGGGGAACACCCCTTCTTTTTATACGCGCAAAAAGTTCTCTTATATATGGTTAAAGTGAGTGCAAATTTTAAACCATCCGAATAGGTATGGCTTAAATTATACATATCCCTCACCTGCTTATTAACATTAATTTATTCTCCTGCTACCACACCTAATCAAGTTTTTCAAGAGTATTTATAAAATTATAAGTATTTTTAATAATTTCTTGAAATCGATGTTTATTAAACATAATTTTATTGAATGAAAATCATGGTATCTGCACAAGCTGTGTCTTCTGTGTATAATATCAATATGAGCGAAGGGCAGGAGAGACTCAAAAAGATCACCGTCTATCTTGAGGAAGAGGTGCTTGAGGCCATTGAGGAACTCCAGGAGGAGTATTCAAAGGAGACAGGACAGAAGTGGTCAAAAGGTGCTGTTATAAGGCTTGCACTGAGTGAATTTTTCACAAAAAGAGGGAAGATTTTATAAAATTAAACAGCCGAAGATTGAACTTACATTAATTCTTCTTTTAATGAAGAATTCATCGCTGTCTTGCCAGAATCCCCTTAACACTATCAGGCATCTCCTCACCAGTAAGGATAAGGTAAGACCGATTTCATCCCTTAAAGGAGTTTATCCACGACTCATCAGGATGAAAGCCTCGTCTATTAATTAGTTCGAGTACCTTACAATCTGGAAACCTGTTGTTTCCAGCTATACAAATCTCTGCGTGAAACCCTGCCAACCCAAGATTGCCCTGCGTTAGCGCAAAACATGAGTAAAGAAATCTTTAACCCTTCCTCGCGGGATTTTTATTCTCTTTCTATAAGAAATACCGTAAGCCTCCTCCCTGAATACCAGAAACGTGCCAAGCCCGATATATAAAATGGTGCACGATTAGAGCAAATGTGTATCAGGAAATCTCTTGAAATCCTTGCTGTCAAAGGTATAAACAGGCTTTATCCCTGAGACCCTTGCCTTGGCCAATATCATTGCATCACCAAATTTGAGATTCTCATCAACATAAAGCCTTAATGCCTCGAGCACTACCCCTTTGGATTCTACCTCAATAACAGAAAGGGCACTTAAACCTTCTATCTTTTCCCTAACCTCATTCTTGGATATTTTGTATATCTTCTCAAGCACATATACAAGCTCAATTATAACCATTAACGGAACGAATAAACGGCTTTGCTCCGTCCCTGCCTTGCTTATAAGACTTTTAAATTTTTCCTTCTTCCCCCTATCATTCCCTGTCAGAAATCTGAGAATAACACTTGTGTCAAGAATCCCCTTATACATCTACTGCCTCTTTTGCCATCTCCTCCATTGCCCTATCTTTTAGCTTATCTATGGTAAGTTTTAAAGGCGGCAAGCTCCCTTGCATCTCAATAAAATTTTTAACCTTTCTTATATATATCCCGTCCTTTCTTTCCTCAAAAATTATGATATCTCCTTCCTTGATATTCAGCTTTTTTCTTATGTCTTTGGGAATCGCTACCTGTCCCCTGGTAGAAATCTTCGCTACATTGACCATTTCACTTCTCCTTATTAATCAGCAATTACAAGATAAATTATAAATTATCTTATTTTTATGGTCAAGTCTTACTAAATAAAGCACCTCTCTCTACGAAAAATATTGCCATTTTCTCTGTTCTGAATATCAGAAATGTGCCAAGTCTAATAGACGAATTAAAAGAGGGAAGGCCTTGACTGTGGTATCATAATCTGTTTATTAATAGTATCAGGGGTATCTGATGGCTAAATACTCAGGCAAATTCTTATTCAGGACCAGCCCCAGGGTTCATGGGGCCCTTGCGGAGTATTCAAAGAGAAACGGCAAGAGCATAAATCAACTGATTAATGAATTGCTGCGTGAAAAGATTGAAAAAGAAGAAAAGGAATTAAAGGAGGCCTTTGAATTCATCGACAGCCTCTATATAAAACCCCGCAAGAAAAAGATTAGAAGGTCAGATGCCTATGACATCTGACCCCTATTTCCTTGACAGCAATGTCTTAATATACAGCATAGCAGATGGTGATTTACAAAAACGGGCAATTGCCTCAGAGATACTGAAAAGAGGGCTTGACGGCAGTTTGAACCTTTATCTCTCTCCTCAGATTCTTTTAGAGTTTTACTCGATTGCAACAAATGTGAAGGAGATGCGTGTCCCGTTGGTAGAAGCAGATGCAAAAAGGTTAATTGAGATTATCATCTCATCCAGGATAAAACTTGTCTATCCTGGTGAGAGGACATTGAGAAATCTATCGGCTCATAAGCAAGAAAAGACCAAGGTGCAAGGATTTTTGATTTTTACATAATGGCCACGATGATGGAATACGGAATAAGAAGGATCTACACGGAAAACGTTACCGATTTTCATGGCTTAAAAGGAATCGAACCTATAAATCCCTTTACTAAACACTGAGAGGGATTTTTTAAACAAAAGGTATGGCTATTAAAGGATTTATCGACCTCCATACACATGGCATAGGAAGATATGATACAAGGACATCAAGTCCGGAAGACATTCTCAAGATGGCAAGACTCCACCTCGAGGCAGGCACTGTGGCCTTCCTGCCCACAATATATTCAGGCCCGATCAGCCAGATGCGAGCGAATATGGAGGCGGTGAGGGAGGCCATGAAAAGGCAGGACTCAGGACGCAGGATTCGGGCAAAGAGGCCCCGTAATGCATCATGGATTACGGAGCACGGGGCATGCATCCTTGGTGTTCATCTTGAGGGACCTTTTCTGAACCCCCTGATGGCAGGGGCGCAGGACAGGGATACATTTCTCAAGCCGACACTGTCCAATCTCGAAAGGCTTGTTGATGGTTACGAAGACATAATCAAGATCATCACCATAGCGCCTGAGATGCCAGGGGCACTGAGGGTTATAGAGCGATGCGTCGAGAGGGGCATCAGGGTGAATATGGGCCACTCAGACGCAACCTATAAACAGGCCCTTGACGGGAAGAAGGCCGGTGCAACAGGTATAACCCATATATTTAATGCGATGAGGCCTATCCATCAGAGGGAGTTAGGTATCTCGGGTTTTGGACTTATTGATGAGGATATCTACATAGAGGTCATCCCTGACTGTGTGCATCTTGATATTAACATATTGAGACTCATATTAAAGACAAAACCCCGTGAAAGGGTTATATTCGTCTCGGACTCTATAAAGGGGGCAGGAGAGAGGAGTGCACCGATAAAGAGGGGTGACAGGATTCTGGGAGGGCATCTGGCCCTGTCCAGGATGCTTAAAAATCTGGAGTCCCAGGAGATGGTTAATTTGAACAAAGCCTACAGATTCGTATATCAAAACCCCATAACGTATTGTCAGAAACCTGCACATCGCAGGCTTCTGGATTATGGTATAATTAATTGATGAAGATGAAGAGGGCATCTCTGCTCATCCTTTTATTTTTATTGTTTTTGTCTATCTCTATCGCTGCAGGAAAGGAGGTTATGGATATGGTTGAAAACATACACTGGCTTGGTCATGACACATTCAAGATCACGGGCAAGAAGGTGATCTATACAGATCCGTTCAAGATCAAGAGGGAGGATCAGGCTGATATAATCCTCATAACCCATGAGCATTATGACCATTGTTCACCTGAGGATGTAAAGAAACTCCAGGGGCCTGATACGGTGATTGTAGCAACACCTGATTGTGCTGGTAAGCTCTCAGGCAATGTGAAGACCGTAAGGCCTGGTGACAGGATAACGGTCGGGGGTGTGGAGATCGAGGCCGTGCCATCTTACAATACGGACAAGCCCTTCCATCCAAAGGAGAACAACTGGGTTGGCTATATCTTTACCGTGGAAGGCAGGAGGATATATATTGCAGGTGATACCGATTACATCCCCGAGATGAAGGACTTCAGGGTGGATATCGCCCTTCTGCCCGTCTCAGGCACCTATGTGATGACCGCAGAGGAGGCTGTAAAGGCTGCACTGGATATAAGGCCTCAGGTGGCGATACCCATGCACTACAATTCAATAGTTGGGACAGAGGATGATGCAAGGAGGTTTGCAGAGGGGCTGAAGGGAAGGATAGAGGTAAAAATTTTAAAGGAAGAGTAGATTGAATGATATAAATGGCTAACGCCAAGAAGATCGCAGAACTCTTACTGAAGAGGTACCCGTCTCCTAAGCTTGCCCTCAATTTCTCCACCCCCCTTGAACTCCTTGTGGCCACCATACTGTCTGCACAGTGCACGGACGCAAGGGTGAATGAGGTTACCAGGCAACTCTTTAAGAAGTACAGGAAGGCGGAGGATTATGCAAGGGCAGACATGAAGAGGTTCGAGGAGGAGATAAGGCCAACAGGCTTTTACAAGAACAAGGCGAAGATGATCGTTGAATGCTGTAAGAGACTGGTGGAGGATTACGGTGGTGATGTGCCTGATACCCTTGAGGAACTGACAGGGCTTCCTGGAGTTGGGAGGAAGACAGCAAATATGGTGCTTGGCAGTGCCTTTGGCAAACAGACCATGGCTGTTGACACCCATGTGCTGAGGGTATCAAACAGGCTTGGACTCGTCCGTTCTGACGACCCTGAGGTTGTGGAGGAGGGGCTTGTGAGACAGTTTCCAAAGGGGAGGCTCACGAAGATAAACCTCGCCATGATACTCCATGGAAGAGAGACATGTACGGCCAGGAGACCCAAATGCATGGAATGTGTCCTCTATAAGGAATGTGAGTGGCCTGACAAGACAGGCCGATGAATGAGCATCCAATGGTCGGCCAGCCAGGCGGAGACCTTCACGAACTCACCACACGGCCCCTTAAGGGCAGGATAATAGGGGGCCGTATACTGTTTCTTAAAGAGACTGCCTCAACAAATGATGATGTCCTGAGGATGGGCAGAGACAGGGGGTGCAAGGAGGGTCTTGTGGTTGTAGCAGACTACCAGAGCCATGGCAGGGGCAGGCATGGCAGGAAGTGGATATCACCCCCAGGTGTGAACCTCTACTTCACCGTGCTCCTGAGGCCGCCCATTCCACCAGAAGAGGCGACCATACTGTCACTCATGGCCTCGGTGGCAGTGGTTGATGGGATAAGGAGATACACAGGTATTCACGCATCGATAAAGTGGCCAAACGACATAATGATAGGGGACAAAAAGGTCGGTGGCATACTGATGGAGGCGAGGACAAAAGGGGGTATAGTTGAGATGGTCGCCCTTGGCATCGGGATAAATGTAAACATGCATTCAGGGATGTTCGACAGGGAGATAAGGGGCTTGGCCACCTCCCTTAAGGAAGAGGCAGGGCAGGATATTCATAGGCCTGATCTTCTGAGGGAGATATTGGGGCAGATGGATTACTGGTATAATGAGTTATTGAAGGGTAACAGGGGGCTTATAATTGAGGAGTGGCGCAGGAGGGATTCAACCATGGGTAACGAGGTCGTGGTTCAGATGCTGGGGTCACAGGGAAGGCCAGCAGGAGGGATCAGGGGCCTTGCAGAGGATATTGATGAAAGGGGGTGCCTTGTTATAAGGTTATCGTCAGGTGCGATCAGAAGGGTCTCCTCAGGGGATGTGACGATATTAAGAAAGGATTGAGACCCCATGCTCTTACTCATTGACATAGGGAATACCAACACAAAGATAGGGCTTTACGAGGGACACCTCAAGAGGGTTCTGAACTTCAGAAGCGTGATGGAGGAGATCCCCCTTGAGGATATTGCCCATGCCCAGAGGATAGATGGGGCCGTTATTTCTTCGGTGGTTCCACGGTTAGGGGGCTCCATAGCAAAAAGGCTGGAAAGGCACTGTCATATAAGGCCCCTGATCGTCAATCATCGGATAAAGAGTGGCCTGAGATACAGGATAAAGAGGCCCGAAAGGCTCGGGCCTGACAGGATAGCCATGGCAGCAGGGGCAAGGTGGCTTTACAAGGGAGACCTGATAGTTATAGGTTTTGGCACCGCCACGACTTTTTCTCTGATTAACAGAAGGGGTGAGTATATCGGTGGTGCTATAATGCCCGGCCTCAGGATATCCGCTGATGTCCTTGCAGAAAGGACTGCCCTCCTTCCAAGGATAAGACTGAGGGTGCCTGAGCACGTAATCGGAAGGGATACAGAAGAGAATATCCTTACAGGCCTTATCATCGGGCATGCAGGGGCGACAGAGAGGATCATAAGGGAGATGAGGCAGGAGGCAGGCCTGAGGAGGGCCGTGATAATCGCTACAGGGGGGCTTGCGGACCTGGTGGTTCCCTATATAAAGGGTGTCAGATATGTAAATCCGCACCTCGCCCTTGAAGGCCTGAGGGTTTTATATGAGCTCAATGTAAAATAGTATGGATATATGATAAAATTTAAGGTCAGCAGTAGCGGACACAAAACCCAATCAAGGAGGCTTCATTATGAAGGTTGAGCGCATACTCTTCCCAACAGACTTCTCAGAGGGTGCTACATATGCACTGCATTATGCGGTTGATCTCACCAGGCATTATAATGCAAAGCTCTATATCCTCCATGTCATCTATGATATCGCAAAGGCAACGGAGTCGCACATACCGCACATCTCAGCAGATGAGATCTATAATGAGATGAATAAATGGGCAATGGAGGAGATCGAGAACTGCTGTATTGAGGAGATAAGGGGGCTGCCTGATGTGGAGAAGATAGTGCTTAAAGGCATACCCCATGAAGAGATAGTTAAGTTCGCATCTGAAAACAAGGTGGACATGATAGTCATGGGCACCTATGGAAGGACAGGCCTTCAAAAGTTCATCTTTGGTGATACCGCTGAGAAGGTGGTGAAGAAGGCGCCATGTCCCGTAATGACGGTAAGGATACCAGAACACAGGGGAGGATAATCAGGCCCCAGAGGCCGATGAAGGTATATCTGTCGGAGAATGCCTTCATGGGCCTTCTCCTTGGCAGCGCCGAGGTCTATAAAAAGGAGTCACTCGGCTATCTCCTGGGTTACAGGCTTGATGACAGGTTTATTGTAGAGTATGCATTCAGCCTCCAGACAGCCCAGAGGAGGAGGAGGGGGGTTATATTCCGCAAACAGGATCACAAAAAGATAGCACCGATACTCTCAAGCTTTGTAAAACTCCAGATAATAGGGGACTTCCATTCGCACACCCCTTATGGTGAGTCAAAGGGTCTGCCGGTCCCGAGCCCCGAGGATATAAAGGGGATGGAACCTGAGAATCTATACATAATAATAGCCATTGACAAGCCAGGCATCACAAGGCCGTGGAGGGAGAACAAGGATGGGAGCATCTCAGGCAGCATGGGGGACTTCTTCTTCAAGATATCGGCATACTTCTGCTCAAAGGCCAATACAATGCCATCAAAGGCACTGATATACTGCCCCTTCCCCCCTGGTTTGAGCGTGGGTTAGGGTTCGAAAAATTGAGTCTAAACCGTTATATAATAGCATCCGTATTCCTTCACCTCATGCTCCTGAGTCTCTTGAGCATAACCCGCACATTCCAGCAGGATGACATACCCATCTTCAGTGTCAGGATCATCAGCCCCCTTGAGCTGCTGCCTCCTGCCCCATCCATGCATGAGCTCACTGATAGGGTGGAATCACAGAGGAAGGCACCTTTTAGGCCCAGGCAGGAGGAGGTGTCTTCCCCGCCTGACACCATTTTAGGGCCAGTCGAACCGGTTGATCAGGACGGAGAGGAGATGGCCCAGGCACAGTCAGACAGCGGAGGGCAGGAGGATGGTGACAAAGGCCAGAACGACAGGATGGAGTCCACACAGACGGAAGGGGATAAGGGGGCAGCAACCATAGAAGAGGGAGGGGGTTTAAGACCTGATCCATATGCATTCCTCTTTGACAGAGAGACCATAGAGAGGTTTGCCAGAAGACCATCCAGTGATAATAAAGGGGGTCTCACATTTGATGCGCCTGAATTCAGGCACAGGGGCTATATGAGGATGTTGAAGCAGAGGATCGAGAGCATATGGGAGTATCCAAGGAGTGCAATAAGACAGGGCCTTTCAGGCGACCTTTATATCAGGTTCTCCATAAACAGGGATGGAAGCCTTGGGGAGGTCGAGCTGATAAGGACATCAGGCCACAGGAATCTTGATGAGGCAGCCATGAAGGCCATAAGGGATGCTCAGCCATTCTGGCCACTTCCTGAGGACTGGCAGGGTGATAAGCTCGTTATCAATGGTCATTTCATATACATCCTTGGCCGTACCTTCATAATGTGAAGAGATAGGGTTATACACTCCACCAGGGCGTGATGTAGGTGTAAACTGCTATAATATTATCCAATTATGGAGATACTGAGGATCATCAGATGGCAGGATATCATTGATATCCTTATCGTTACGGTTGTCATCTACAGGGTGCTCCTTATAATTAAGGGGACAAAGGCTGCCCAGATGTTGATCGGTCTTGGCGTGCTCTCCCTCGCCTTCCTGGTCTCAAGATACCTAAACCTCTACACACTGGACTGGCTTATCCAGAGTTTCTGGGCCCAGATCGTCCTTGCCCTGATAATACTGTTTCAGCCCGAGATAAGGAAGGCCCTTGCACAGGTCGGTGAGACACGTTTCATTCCATCATTTACGAGTGCAGAGGAGCTGAGGTCTATTGAGGAGATTGTGAGGACCTCGGTGGCCCTTGCCAACAGGAGGATAGGGGCGTTGATAGCCATAGAGCGTGATACAAGCCTCAAGGAATTCACCGAGATGGGGACCCCGCTTGATGCAAAGGTCTCACATGAGCTGCTCATCAGCATCTTCCATCCTGCCTCTCCGATCCACGATGGGGCTGTTATAATAAAGGACAACAGGATAATAGCAGCAGGCTGTTTCCTCCCCCTGAGCCTGAGCTCGGATGTCTCAAGGAGTCTTGGGACGAGACACAGGGCTGCACTCGGCCTGTCAGAGGAGACGGATGCAATTGTTATAATAATCTCTGAAGAGACAGGCACCATCTCTATTGCGATTGAGGGGAGATTACAGGGAGACATGGATATGGGGTCTTTAAGGAAGTTCCTTACAGAGCACTTTATACCTCCAAGGGAGAGGAAGAGGTGAGATTGAATCTTCTGAGGACAAACACCCTGCTCAAACTCACCTCCCTCATCCTTGCTATAGTCCTGTGGTTCTTTGTGGTCTCAAGCAGGCGCTCCGAGCTTATGATAGATATACCTGTGAGATTCGTAAACGTACCGCAGGCTCTTGAGCTGGTAGATCATCATAAGACCATCAGCATAGTCCTTGAAGGACAGGAGAGGCTTCTCAGGAGGCTGGACAAGGAAGATGTGAGCGTTGTGATAAACCTGAATGGGTATAAAGAGGGCAGGATCTCCTATTATATATCCAGCAGGGATATAAGGGTGCCGGATTCCTTTGTAATAAAGGATATCCATCCACCAAGGGTGGAATTCAGCCTGAGAAAGATCAATGATCGAGAGGTAAGAGGGCGATGATGAAACTATTTGGGACAGACGGTATAAGAGGGAAGGCCAATCACCCTCCAATGACAGGCGAGATAGCATTCGAGGTGGGGAGGGCCGCTGCCCATGTGCTCAAGAAGAAGCATGGCCGGAACATGATACTGATTGGAAAGGATACAAGGCTGTCAGGCTATATGCTTGAGAGTGCACTCACATCAGGTATCTGCTCTATGGGTGTGGATGTGATACTTGTGGGTCCCATGCCTACACCAGGGATCGCCTTTGTAACGAGGAGTCTCCGTGTGGATGCAGGTATTGTTATCTCTGCCTCTCACAACCCTTATGATGATAACGGGATAAAGTTCTTTTCATCCGATGGATTCAAGCTCCCTGACAGCATTGAGCATGAGATCGAGAAGGCCGTATTCTCAAAGAGGCTGAACAATATAAGGCCTCATGGCACAGGCATTGGGAAGGCCCACAGAGTGGATGATGCAGCAGGCAGATACATCGAGTATGTAAAATCCACCTTCCCACGGGGAAGGACACTCGAGGGTTTGAGGATAGTGGTTGATTGTGCAAATGGCTCTGCCTACAAAATAACCCCTTATGTACTCAGCGAGCTTGGTGCGGATGTTATTGCCATAAACAACAAACCTGATGGTGTGAATATAAACGCAGGTTGTGGCTCCACCCACCCTCAGGCACTGCAGAGGAGTGTCCTTGAGCACCATGCAGATATAGGGATAGCCCATGATGGTGATGCCGACAGGACGATACTGTGTGATGAGAAGGGGCAGATAGTGGATGGAGACAAGATAATGGCTATATGTGCCCTTGCCATGAAGAGAGAGAGGAGGCTGAACAAGAATACAGTTGTTGCTACGGTGATGAGCAATATAGGATTTGAGAAGTTCCTCAATAAATCAGGCATAAAGCTTATCAGGACGCAGGTGGGCGATAGATATGTGGTAGAGGAGATGTTAAGGAGGAAGTGCAACCTTGGGGGTGAGCAGTCAGGTCACATAGTGTTTTTAGATCACAATACCACCGGTGATGGTGCCATCACAGCCCTCCAGATACTTTCCATCATGTGCAAGACAGGCAAGAGGCTCTCTGAACTTGCATCACCAGTTCCCATCTACCCACAGATACTCGTGAATGTCAGGGTTTCAAGACCCAGGGATATCACAGAATTCCCTGAGATCGTTAATACCATAAAGAAGGCAGAGAGGAGGCTCAATGGCGGCAGGGTACTCGTAAGGCCCTCTGGAACAGAGCCAAAGATGCGGATAATGGTTGAGGGGGATGACATGGAAGAGATAAAGACGATAGCAAACGATATTGCAGATGTGGTCAGGGCAAGGATGGGATAAAAAAGGCCTTCTCTCAGTCTTGTCTCAATGCAACAACCGGATCCATGCGGGAGGCCTGAATGGCAGGAAATAATCCTGAGATAATGCCAACTGTGATTGACATGGACAGGGGAAGGAAGATTGCCCACGGGGTTACGGCCATCTTCCAGCCGAGTATTACAGACATAGTTTTTACACTCACAAGTCCGATCACCGTCCCAATAAGCCCACCTAAAAGGGTAAGGACCACTGTCTCTGTGAGGAACTGTATGAGTATATGCTCCTTTGAAGCACCAACTGCCCGTCTGATCCCTATCTCTCTGGTCCTTTCTGAGACCGAGGCAAGCATGATGTTCATTATACCAATACCACCCACCACCAGTGAAATAAAGGCTATAAAACCAAGCACTATATTGAAGAGCCTCCTGGTCTTCATCGCCTGATGTAATAATTCGAGGGGGACTAGTATCTGATAATCCCCTATACCACCATGGGACACCTCAAGTGCACGTCTGACTACCTCAGCTATTACCCCCACTTCCTCTGTCTTCCTGACACGAACAATGATCTCTGAAAGCCTGTCCCCCTGGGATCGATATCCCCTCTCTGCTCTGCTTATAGAGGATTCTGTGCCTGATGGTATGAATATCACTTCGTTATAGTTCATCTCAGATATAATAGAGGATTCAGGCTCTACGAGGTCATACCTCTTAAGTATGCCTACAATCCTGAAAATCTGTTCGCCAATTCTTATATAGCCGGTTTCAGGGCCTTGTGTGTACATCCTGTCAGCAACATTACTGCCCACAACACTTACAAGATTCCCCCATCTTATGTCATGTTCTGTTATAAACCGTCCTTCTTTTAAATGAAGATCCTTGAGAGTGGAAAAGTTCGCTGAGGTGGAGATAACCTGGAAGAAAGATTCCTTGTCATTTTTGACGGAAGAGGCAGGTAGTTTTATCATATATGCAACATTAACAATAGCAGGTGACAATCTTTCTAACCGTTCGACGTCTGAAAGGGACAGACCTGTTGAGAGTCCTTCTCTTGCCTTTCTCTCATCTACTTCTGTCAGTGGCAGGGCCTTCACATATATATTATCCGTCCCAAGACGTTTTATCTGAGCGATCGCTTCCCTTTTGGCACCTTCTCCTATTGAGATCATCGCAATGAATGAGACCACACCACATATGATGCCTATTATACTCAGTGCTGATCTGAGTCTGTGTTGAAGCAAAGACCTGCAGGCCATCCTGATGATCTTTGCATTTCTGGATAGGAAGATTATGTGTCTCTTACTGGATAGTTCCATCTTTAAGGTTTAATATCCTCTCTGCCCTGGAGGCCACCTGGATGTCATGTGTCACCATCAGGATTGTTACACCACCTTCATGGAGTCTACAGAATAGTTCCATTATCTCTGAACCGGTTTTAGAGTCGAGATTGCCGGTAGGCTCATCAGCCAGAAGCAGGACAGGAGTCATTACAAGGGCCCTTGCAATTGCCACTCTCTGCATCTCTCCGCCTGAAAGTTCTACAGGCAGGTGCCCCACTCTGTGGGCAAGGCCAACCTGTTCAATTACCTTCAATACAGACTCTTCATCAGCCCTGTCCTGCTGTGAGGAATACATAAGTGGTAATCCCACATTCTCGGCAACATTCAGATGAGGGATCAGGCTGAAGTTCTGAAAGACAAACCCTATCTTCTCTGCCCGGATGAGGGATAACTCTCTATCAGATATATCTGAAAAATCCCTGCCTCCAAGTAGATATATCCCTGCATCCGGTCTTTCAAGGCATCCGAGTATATGCAGAAGGGTGGATTTGCCCGAACCTGAGGGCCCCATGATTGCAACAAACTCTCCTGAAGATACAGTAATGTCTATACCCTTTATGGCATCTACACGGGCTAATCCCCTTGTATAGGACTTTCTGAGATTCCTCGCCTCCACAATATATTGCCAGTGTTTCAATGTGCTTCTTCTCCACCGGTTAAAGGATCGCACGCGGCTTAATCAAACTAACCCTGTCGCCCTCTTTTAGCCCTGAGATGACCTCTACAAGGTCTTCGTTCTGTCTTCCTGGGGTCACCTCCACCTTTCTGAAGCCCCTTTTATCGTATACATAACAGTACTTTCTGCCTGCCTCATCAAAGATAGCCTGTAAGGGGATCACGAGCCTGCCTATCACCCTGTCAGTCATTATGGAGACCCTTGCCGTCATACCAGGCCTGAGTCTTGGATCATTACCCTTGACAGAGATATTGACCTGGAAGTACTTTTCCCCTCCTGACCTTTCTGCAAGCACCCCTATAGAAGTGACCACCCCTTTAAATGATATGTCTGGATAGGCGTCGATCTTAATATCCACCTCCTGGTTGGTTGAGACCTTGTATAGATCCCTTTCTCTAACCCGTGTCTTAACAATCATTGAGGATATATCGGGCAGATATAGTAGTGGCTGATTTTGAAAAACTACATCCCCCACTCGGGGCTTCCTCTTTTGACCATTACGGAATGTCTCGTATAGAATGGCTATGCCCCCAAAGGGGGCCCTGATGGTTGTGTTTTCAAGTTCCTTTTCAGCCTGGGCAAGCCTGACCCTTGAGACATTCAGCTCATTCCTGGCCTTTTCAAGCTCTGCCATTGCCTTGGCAATCTTAAAAACCCCTTTTCTTTTGGCCTGATCAATCTCTGTCTCTGCCCTTTCTATCTTTGCCTTTGCGGTCTCGATGAGGGAGGGGAGCACATACTCCCTATAACTGTAATACTTCCTCTTTGCACTCTCATATGCACTTCTATAGAAGTTCAGCTTTTTGCTGGCCTGTTCAATCTCTGCTGGATTACTGTAACCTTTGTCTGTAAGACGCTGAAGCTCCTTCAGGTATCCTGCATAACGGCTATATTCCCTCTCCTTCTCCTCCATATCTTCCTTCAATTGGGCAAGTTGTAAAGTACCTTCACCCTTCTGGATCCTATCAAGCTCCAGTTTCTCTATCTTCAGGTTATACCTTGCAGTCTCCACCTGTTTCTGAAGATCACTCTTCTCCCACTCCAGCACCTCCTCAAGTGCCCTGACAGCAGACTCATACTTCTTTACCTCTGCTGTCAGCCGGAGTATCTCTTCCTCGTATGGTGTGGGATCTAATTTGACCATTATGTCACCCGCCTTTACCTCTGTCCCATCATCCAATATATAGATTATCTTCCCTTTATCGCCCCTGAGTTTTGAAGATATCATGTGTGACCGGCTCGCATCGAGCACCCCGATTGCATTAACCCTTATCTCGAAACCTCCCCTTACAGTGGTAGCCAGCTGGGGTTCTGACTCCCCTGTCCTTGGCACTACAAGCCTGCTACTAAGAACTACAAGGGAGAATAGCCCGGTCAATAGAAAGAAAAATCTCATGCCCCCCTCTCTCCTCATGATCCTTCCTCCCTGCCACTTTCAATCAAAGTCCCCATGTGTGCCTTGAGTCTGTATATCCCTATGATGTAGTCGATATTTGATAGAAGTCCTTTTATTCTGGCCTGCTGGAGTTCGGTCTCTGCCTCTATGAGGTCAAAATTATTCGCCATGTCGTATCTGAACTTCACCTCTGACAGGGCGAGTTTCCCCTCTGCCTGAATTATCTGCTCCCTGATGATCTCCATACGCTTTTCCGTCTTTCTTAAAAAAAGCAGTCCCTTGCGGACCTCTCTCTTTATATCTTCCTTAAGGATCTCCAGATTGATACGTTTCCTGTCTATATCAACACGGCTCTGGTGGTAGGCCGTCTTCTCGGATATCATTGGTATATCTGTGGTACTAACAAGCAAGATACCCCACCTATCATCATCCAAGGCAAAACTATCTTCGAATACATCCGAAGACGCAGAGCGGGTATAATCAAAGACCAGCTTTAACTCCGGTAGCATCCTTCGTCTCATCACCTTCGCTTTTCTGATGGCATTGGAGAGTTCATCTCTTGCCTGTGCCATCTCCACCCTGTTCTTCAATGCAATATCTATTGCCTCCTGTTCTCCTATTCTCACCGGTACAATCTCAAGAGGAGCAGAGATCTTCACCACTGTATCCACAGGCAGGGCTAGGATGAGTTTCAATCTGTCAGCAGCATTTCTGAGCGCCTCTGTTGCCGATGCGAGACTATCCTCGGCATCCTTGAGCCTGATCTCTCCCCTATATATATCCATGGCAGAGGCAAGGCCTGCCTGCTCCTTGGTCCTGGCCAGCGCGAGATGCATTCTTAATCTTTTTATCATGGACTCATATAAATGGACCATCCTTTCCTGCTTTATCACCTCATAAACCACCACAACTGTCTCAAGAACCGTACTTACCCTGGTCTGATAGAATGCCCTCCTTACTGAACGAAGAGAGAATTCCTCACTATGGATATGATCAAGGTTCACTTCTTTACCAAGGCCTCTCAGCAGTGGTTGTTCAAGGGATAGCTCTACCTCTGTTGTATAGAGATCACCTCTGTTTATATTTGTGCCCATAGAGATGCTTGTGCCTGAATAAAACCTCTTAACCAGTGAAAACCCCATACCAATAGACCCTCCACTGCCTACCTCTGCAGAAGCCGATGGCAGGAACTTTAGATCGAACTCTGAGACAGCAGATGTAAGGCTCATTCGCTGGCTCTGCATAGCAAGCCGCGAAGATACTATGTTCCTGTTAGCCCTCAGCGCAAGATCAATGGTATCTTCCAGGGTTAAGAATATCTCCTGCGTCGAGTCCTGTTTGCTTTTCTCAGGCAAAATCTCTGCCTTAGTTAAGGGACAGGATGTAACCTGCAAAATGATAAACACGCAGTTTATCAATATAGTATATGGTGCTTTCATGGTTATCGTAGAATCTGCATGGAGAAAGAATAAATAATCTATCTCCATGCAGACCGCAATCCTATGGACAATTTACCGTGAATTCCCAGATGGTTCCTATGCCACCGGCACAGTTTGGGATTACCTCAACAGTGATCGTTGATGAACTTCCTGAAAACGAAATACTCTGAGACATCAGTCCATCGGTACCAACTTTTTATCCTCATCACATAATCATCCACTCTCCCATGAACCAGTGCATGGATATTCCGGATCATTATCACTCCATTCCCCACTCCCTGAAAGTAACCCTTCAGAATCCTGGCGAATAGTTCCTGTCCAT
>MTOQ01000009.1 GCA_002011735.1 Nitrospirae bacterium JdFR-81
GGCTTCTTCTTTATCCCTGGGGACGAAGGGTCTGATATTCCTCCTCTTCCATGGTTTATTATTCGCAGGGTGGATACTATGTCCTAACCGGAAAGAGAGTCCGATTTGACTTTGAACCTGGGGTTATGTTAAAAATATAATTTTAAAAGGAGGACATCTTCATGTATGCGATAATAGAGACAGGTGGTAAACAATACAGGGTGACCGAGGGGGTCAACTTGAAGGTCGAGAAGCTTGAGGCAACAGGAGAGGTTGTCTTTGACAGGGTCTTGATGGTCTCTGATGGTGAGAAGGCCACATTCGGGACACCATACCTTGATAATGTTAAGGTCATCGCAGATGTCCTTGAGACAAAGAAGGCAAGGAAGGTACTGGTCTTTAAGAAGAAGCCCCGTAAGGGCTTCAAGAGGCTCAGGGGACACAGGCAGCTCTATACAACCGTGAGGATAAAGAATATCCAGGTTAGTGGATAAAAAGAATAAAGGGGTCTAAAGAGGAATAATATACTTATTTATGGGGGTTTAGAGATGGCTCATAAAAAGGGTGTGGGGAGCTCAAGAAACGGTAGGGAGAGTGAGTCAAAACGTCTTGGTGTAAAGAAGTTTGGTGGCGAATTCGTCAAGGCAGGAAACATCCTTGTGCGGCAGAGGGGAACGAAGTTCCATCCTGGGTTGAATGTCGGAAGGGGTGGTGATGACACCCTCTATGCAAAGATAAGTGGCTTTGTGAGGTTTGAGAGGAAGGACAGATCAAGGTTAAAGGTGAGTGTATATCCTGTGACCCAGGCATAGGGCCTTTGTCTCTGTGTAGGACTTTAAATTTTTAAAAGGCGGGTTCAACCCGCCTTTTTTATATTAAATATTACGTAATGCGTGATGGGTAGAGATGGATAAAACAGTTCAAGAAGGCCAAGTAGAAAAATACACATTACGGATCATGGTTTACGCATAACGGAGTCTATGCAGTTTGTTGACTGGGTGAAGGTGCGTGTCAAGGCAGGTGATGGCGGAAGAGGCTGTGTGAGCTTCAGGAGGGAGAAGTATGTTCCCAGGGGGGGGCCTGATGGTGGTGATGGTGGCAGGGGTGGCCATATAATACTGAAGGCTACAAGGAACGTTAATACACTCATAGATGTGAAGTATAAACAGTATTATCGTGCAGAAAGGGGTGAGCATGGAAAGGGGAAGCAGATGCATGGCAGGGATGGGAAGGATCTTATCATACCTGTGCCTGTTGGTACTGTTATAAAGGATGAACAGAGTGGAGAGGTGCTTGCAGACCTTACATCTGAGGGGCAGGAATTTATTGCTGCAAGGGGTGGTAGAGGGGGGCTTGGGAATGTGCATTTCAAATCTCCTACAAGGCAGGCCCCCAGGTTCGCACAATCAGGAGAAAAGGGCGAGGAGAGGATGCTCATCCTTGAACTGAAGCTCCTTGCAGATGTTGGACTGGTAGGCCTCCCGAATGCTGGTAAGTCAACACTGCTTTCAGCGATCTCCTCTGCAAGGCCGAAGATCGCAGATTATCCATTTACAACGCTTACACCCGTCCTTGGGGTTGTAAAGTATCAGGATTTCAGGAGCTTTGTGGTGGCGGACATCCCTGGCCTGATTGAGGGTGCCCACAGGGGTTCAGGACTTGGCTTCCGGTTTCTCCGTCATGTTGAGAGGACCTCCATCCTTCTTCATCTGGTTGATATATCGGAGATGGCCCGGGGTGACCCTGTAGAGGCCTTTGAGAAGATAAACAGGGAGCTTGCACTATACAGCCCTGAGCTCATTTTAAAACCCCAGGTGGTTGCAGGGACAAAACTGGATATAAAGGGGAATGGACAGAGGCTTGACAGGCTTGCCCGTTATTGTAATGATAATGGATATATCTTCTTTGCGATCTCTGCTGTAACCGGCGAGGGGCTGGGAGAGCTCATGGGCTATCTTGGCAGGAGGGTTGAGGAGGGAAGTGAGAAGGCTGGTCATAAAGATAGGCAGTAACATCATTGCCTCTGCCGAGAGAGGCCTCAACATGAGGAGGCTCGGTGCGATAACAAAAGAGGTCTCTGAGATTGTTGACAGGGGTGTAGAGCCTGTTATTGTCTCATCAGGCGCTATAGCAGCAGGCCTTAAAAAATTGGGTCTCAGGGAGAGGCCTCGGGATATAAAGCTCAAGCAGGCTGCTGCAGCGATAGGTCAGTCGAGCCTGATCTGGGCATATGAGCACAGCCTTGCAAGATACAATAAGAAGGTGGCACAGGTTCTACTGACAAGGGATGATATAGCGGATCGTCTGAGATACATAAATGCAAAGAACACACTCCTTACATTGATAAGCCGTGGTATCATCCCTGTGATAAACGAGAATGATCCTGTAGCAGTGGATGAGATAAAGTTCGGTGACAATGACCTCCTTGCAGCCCTTGTCGCAGGGCTTGTTGAGGCCGATATGCTCGTAATCCTTTCGGATGTAGAGGGCCTGTATACAAAAGACCCAAAGCATAGGGGTGCAAGGCTTATTGAGAGGGTGGAAGAGGTCACTCCCGAGATCGAGAATATCGCTGGTAAGAGTGGCAGCGCGGTTGGTACAGGTGGGATGTATTCAAAGGTGCTGTCTGCAAAGCAGGCAAATGACTATGGCATCCCTGTGGTGGTGATGAGCGGTAAAAGAAGGGGCCTGCTCAGGAGGCTCATCGAGGGTGAGAGGGTGGGCACTTATTTCGCCCCAAGGGCTTTGAAGATCCCTTCAAGGAAGGGGTGGATTGCTTATGGGATAAGGTCAAAGGGTGTGGTCTATCTTGATGATGGGGCTGTACATGCCATTACGATGAAGGGCAAGAGCCTTCTGCCCTCGGGTATATTGAGGGTCGAGGGCGAGTTCAATATAGGAGATGCGGTTAGCTGTCTTGATCAGAGTGGGAGGAGGGTCGCAAAGGGCCTGACAAATTACTCATCCCGTGAGGTTGAGCTCATCAAGGGCAGAAAGACATCAGAGATAGAGAAGGTCCTGGGATACAAATATTCAGACGAGGTGATTCACAGGGATAATCTCGTTGTGCTATAGGCTCTTCAATATGGTGAATGCCTTGCCCCATGAGAGATATAACTGTTCGGTGTGAACAAATTTGCCCTGAATAAACTGTCCGCTGATTCCAAGCTTTATCCTCAGGCCAGCAGGGAGGTGAAAGATTACATCTGTCCCAAGCTGGGAGTATTCATCCAGTGTGTACAATGGATCGCCCTGTTGTGGTAGAAGTTCGTCACCATTAAAGTATGCAGCAAAGAGTATAATCGTGGTGTTCTCTGCGGCTCTTATGTCAGCCCTTATCCTTGCCTCAAACCCGTCGCCGGTGGTTTCCTTCTGATCCCTGATGTAATCATAGTTGTACAGATAATATCCACCGATTCGCACCTCTTTTATGTTCGGTATTGATGTCGAGAGTCCATAGGAGCCGCCTGTAAGTATAGTGATGTTATTCTCAAGCCTGTTTTCGATATTTTTCTGGCCACCTGTGTGTGCCCAGAATAACTGGCCATCCAGATGGAGGGCCTTATATCTTATCTGTGTGGAACTGCCGAACTCAAACCTCTGACCTTATGGATGTCTCCCGCACCTTCCAGTTTATCCATATATCCTCCTTAAGCCACTGGAGGTCAGACCTTAACTGGAAGCCCTGCTCTGCTATCTGCCTGAAGGCGTTCACGTCATCGTATAGGGCCTCATGGACGGGATGCGTCCTGATGATTGTCCCTGCGATGATAAAGACATCCCTTGAGGGTTCATAAACGAGCCTGAACAGTGGTTCGGACTCATCGATATCTTTATCATCCCCAAAGTTGTGTCCCAGTACAGCACCTGCCTCAAGGGTGAGCTGTTCATGGGCACGATACCTGAGCCTTAAAGGAGCGAGATAACCTATAAACGTCTCCCCATCAATAGGAAGGTCTACTATCTCCAGGTTCTTAAGGAAGAAGGTGGTCTCAAATACAAGGTCAAGCCTTCTGGCCTTTGCCTCCCCTTCTAAAGGGGTGCCTGATGGGTAGCCATAGTTCTGTCCGATGGTTGTGCTATTGATGATAAACGGTTCCCATGCAGGGAGGACAGGGCATGGTAGAATCATTATAACCATGATGATAGAAGATATCAGCAGGCTCCTCATCCGTTACCTCACCGTGAAATTCTGGATATTATACCCCAAATGGTCTTTTCTTACCATGAATTTCTCTGACTATAGACATGACATTTCTCCATGTTTTTGATTATCTTATTTAGTGATGATAATCCATAGGTCCATCCTTAAAGAACTATTTACGAACTTTACCGTTACAGCCCTCTCCCTTTCCATACTTTTATTCATGGAGCGGTTTGTCAGACTTACGAGTGCCTTTATGGGGAAGGGGACGGAGACAAAGGATATAATAAAAGTATTCCTTTATCTCCAGCCCTCGATATTGCTTCTATCAATCCCCATGGCACTACTCATAGCAATCTTTCTCACCTATGGCAGGATGCATACCGATAACGAGATAGTCGCGTTAAAAAATAGCGGGATGGGCTTCTTGGGTATCTCAAAGGCATCCATTATACTCTCCTCATTAAGCCTTCTGATCATGCTCTTTTTAAGCCTGTACCTTTCACCAAGGGGTATGTCTTCATTTAAGAGGACACTCTACGAGACAATCGCAAGGAAGGCATCGGCGGTGTTTGAAGAGGAGAGCTTCTCGAAGGTCTTTAAGGATACGGTTATTTATATAAAGGAGATCCCGACGAAGGGGAGGTTCAGGGGGATATTTATTTATAGAGAAGGTAATAAGTCGATACCACTTAAAGGCTCAGCAGTGATCTCTGCCGAGGAGGGCAGGATAATCACGAATCCTGAGGAGGGGCTGATAAAGTTTGTATTGCATAATGGTCTCATTCATACACTCACCAGAAACGGCGCCTCAGAGATAGCCTTCTCAGTATATGACTTTATACTCTCAATAGGTGGGGATTCCAAAAAACGCATAAGACCCAATGAGATAGAGACACTGAGGCTCTGGCATGGAAGGAAGGCAAACATGCTGTGGGATGTTGAATTCCACAGAAGATTCGCCATCCCCTTTGCATGCCTTATATTTGGCATACTCGGCCCTTCCCTCTCCATGCGGATGGGCAAGATAGGCAGGCTCGGTGGCCTTTCGCTCAGTCTCGCCATCCTCATATTCTATTATGCATTACTTGTAGCCACCGAGGGCCTTGCAAAGGCAGGGCGGATGCCCATATTTCTTGGGGAATGGATCCCGAATGTCATCTTCGGGATAGTGGCCATCCTTTTCCTTTTCAGGGCATACAGGGACAGACCTGTAAAGAGGTTATAGGAGAATGAGGATAGTCAGAAGATATCTTCTCATCGAGTTCATCAGGTATTTCCTTATCGTGCTCCTGACATCCACGGCCATAATGATGGTAGCGGAGTTCTTTGATAAGGCAGATGAATTTTATTCAAAGGGGGCCACATTTGGTATCGTAGCTCAGTATCTACTCCTGCTTATACCGAGGTTTCTCGTCTATTCATTACCGATCGCCTCGCTGCTCGCGGTGCTTATCACCACGGGTATAGCCTCGAAGTGGAACGAGACCCTTATAGTAAGGGCTTCGGGAGGGAGTCTAAAGAGGCTCTTCCTTTCGTTTCTGGTAGTAGGGTTATTAATCACCCTGCTTGGCTTTTTCCTCAATGAGGTGGTTGTGCCCGCATCTACAAGGAAGGCGTCATGGATAAGGAATGTGAAGATACTGAAACGCTCACAGAGGATAACATACAGTGAAAGGGCACTATGGATGAGGGGTCTTGATGGCAGCCTCATTCGCATAGGCGATTTTGTTGAGGACAAGGATAGTGTGCTGAATGTGAGCATATTTAATTTTGATCCTGGATTCAGGCTTATAAGGAGGATAGAGGCCAAGAGGGCCGAGTGGGTGGGTAATGGATGGGTCTTTAGGGATGTGATCGTTTATGAACTTAATGAGGGCACCACGCAGCGGTTCAGGAGGCTCTTCAGTACGACCATTGAGGAGCCAAGGATATTCAGGGAGGAGATGAGACGGCCAGAGGAGATGAGCTTTGCCGAATTATACAGATATTACAGCAGGCTTGAGAAGGCAGGCTTCAGAAATACCAAATATGTTATTCGACTTTATGAGAAGCTGACCTATCCCATCATAAATTTTATAATGGTGTTATTCGGGCTATCCCTTGCGCTCAATACAGGAAGGGGTGGTGGTATCTGGTCAGCAGGCATAGGGGTCCTGGTGATAGTCCTGTTCTGGTTTGTATATACCTTAAGCATATCCCTTGGAAACACAGGTGTTATCCCTCCATGGAGTGCCCCATGGATTGCTCCTTTATTGTTCGGTGTAGCAGGCTCTTTGTTATTTGTGAAGATAAGGGGATGAGATCAGAGACCTGCAATCCCCCACGGTGAGCCTATATATGAACTGTCCATGCCGGTAAGGCTCAATTTTATAGTGTCGATCACCCTGTATGATTCGGCATCTATTATAGAGACGGAAAGACCCTTATGGTTGGCTACATATATCTTCTTGGTCTCCGGGTCAACCAGTATGCCCAGCGGCTGGTCTCCAACCCTTATGCTCTTCAGAACCTCATCAGTGGTGGCATTGATGACCGTGACCGTATTGTCACCCCTGTTTGTCACATACACCCTCTCATGGATATCATCAATCCCTATGTACCAGGGGTTCTTGCCCACCTTCACCGTCTTGAGTACAGAGTCTTTTGTGGTGTCGATGATACTTATCGTGTCATCGTCATGGTTTGCAACATATGCCTTATTTAGCCTGGCACTGAGGGCTATGCCGAGGGGTATCCTGCCAACGGGGATCTTTTTTATAACCCTGTTATTCTTCAGGTTAATTACAGAGACGCTTCCATCTCCTGAGTTTACACAGTAGGCCTTTCTATGCGCTGTGTCAATCGCTATCTGGAATGGTTCTCTTTCGACCTTTATCCTTCCTGTCTCTTCATTCTTTTTGAGGTCAATTATAGAAACAGTATGTCCTTTGTCTTCCGAGTTTGTTACATATGCGAGGTTTGTCTCTGGATCGATGGATATATGCATGGGTCCTGTGCCGACCTTGATCTTGGCAATCGTGGAGTTGCTCTCAAGGTCGATAACCGAGACACTGCTGTCACCCCTGCTGGAGTTGGCTATATAGGCCCTTTTTGATACTGGATCAATGGTTATCCCTGATGGCCAGACACCCACCCTCAAGGTCATGATGACCTCTTTCGTTGATGTGTCAATAACAGAGACTGTGTTATTACTGGCGTTTGTTACATAGATGTTCTTATATGCCTGGGCATTGGTGCACAGGATAAACATGGTATATAAAAGTAACGATAAAACAAAAAAAACCCTCTTACCTACTCTCATCTCTCCTCCTCTCCAAATTATAATTCTGTCAGGATGCTTCATATATTCTTACTTAAATTCCCTCATTATATCAACACCTGAACTTGTGCCTATCCTTGTTGCGCCTGCATCAATGAATGAAAGCACGTCCTTTAACTTCCTTATCCCACCTGCTGCCTTTATCCCGATCCTGCCATCTGTGGCCTTCCTTATAAGCCTTACATCCTCAATGGTGGCGCCACGGGGTGCAAAGCCTGTTGATGTCTTGACAAACTCGGCACCACCTTCCATGGCTATTCTTGACACAATGACCTTTTCCTCCTCAGTAAGATAATGCGTCTCGATGATTATCTTGTGTATCCTCGCAGGGGTGGCTGTAATGATGTCGGTTATCTCCTTCCTTATATAATCCCATCTGTGTGATTTTACCATCCCGATATTTATGACGATATCCAGTTCGTCTGCTCCCATCAATGTGGACTCAATAGCCTCGTATACCTTGATCCTTGTGAGGCTCAATCCATGTGGAAAGCCTATGACGGTGCAGACCCTAACATCAGAACCTGAGAGGATCTTCGTGGCAATCCCAAGAAATGAGGGATGAATGCATACCGAAAAGAAGTCAAAATTTATTGCCTCCTCACACAACCTTACAATCTCTGCCTCTCTTGCATCAGGCCTCAGGAGGGTGTGGTCGATTAATTTGGCGATATCAGCCCTGTTCATATTAGAATCCTTGAACATATTCTTCAACTTTCTCCTTATATGCCCTGTGGAGTATCCTTGTGATCCTGCCAGGCTTTGTGCCAATCCTTATATCATCAATCATTGTAACAGGCATCAGCTCCATGGTGGTGCTGGATATAAATATCTCTTCTGCACTGTATAGTTCCTCTGGCCGAAATCTCCCCTCTATTACCTCTATGCCCTTTTCTCGGGCCATATTGATTATCAACCCCCTTGTTATACCATCCAGTATCCCCACATCTACGGCAGGCGTGAAAAGGGTCTTATTCTTTATAAAGAAGATGTTGCTTATGGTGCCCTCTGCGATATAACCTCTGTGGTTCAGCATTATCGCCTCAAACGCCCCCCTCTTCTTTGCCTCGATCTTTGCGAGTATGTTATTAAGGAAGTTCAATGATTTTATCCTTGGGTCGATCGCCCTCCTATAATTCCTCCTTGTCTCAACAATGGCCAGTTTTACTCCCCTCTCATAGTTTATCCTTGGGTGCCCGGTAAATGGGTAGGCGATTATCACAAATGTTGGCTCAGGGCATAATTCTGGGTCAAGACCTATGGAACCTTCTCCTCTTGATACGCTTATCCTTACAACCGCATCATCGAGTCCATTGGCCCTGATGGTTTTATATACGGCCTTTCTGATCTTGGCATGGGTCAGGGGTATCCGGAGGCTGATCATCGAGGCCGACCGATGAAGCCTCTCGATGTGTTCGTCGACCATAAAGGCGACACCATTGTATACACGGAGTGTTTCGTATATACCATCACCATACAGAAAGCCATGGTCAAACACAGAGACCATGGCCCTCTTCTCGTGGACGAGCCTGTTATTAAGGAAGACCATACAGAGAAGTTTATCACGGCAGGGTGGTATTTTTCATCATTATTGACCTCTGGGCAGTGAATAACTACAATAACAGAAAAAGATATCCAAGACCTAACCTGAAGGGAGAAGTGTCTAATTTTATGAAAAGGCCCATCGAGATACTCCTGCTGGTATCGATAGACATGATGATCATCTTTTTTTCCCTTGAGATAGCAATGTTTTTAAGAAAAGAGATCCTGCCATTCTTCCTTACCTTTCCAGAGTTTCCCCCTATAGATTTTACATTCTTCTGGTGGATATTCCCTGTGTGGATACTATTCTTTGCTTATGAAGGGCTTTACACAAAGAGGTTCTCATTCTGGGATGAGATAAAGGCCCTCTGGAAGTCTGCCTTTTTCTCCACCATAGCGGTCTTCAGCATCCTCTATCTTGGAAAGGTTGGCGAGAGGGTCTCAAGGACGGTCCTGGTCTTGACAGGTATTGTCTCCCTTCCGCTCCTTCCCTTCTTGAGGATGGGTATAAAGAGACTGTTGATAAGAATGGGGCTTTTAAGGAGCAGGGCGCTTATCCTTGGGGCTGGGAGGACAGGAGAACTCATATTAAACGCTATAAAAAAAGACTCAAATCTTGGCTTCGAAGTCATAGGCTTTCTTGATGACGACCCTCAAAAGATAGGCAGGTATATCAGTGGTATAAAGGTCCATAGGGGTGTGATGGAGGCTCACAGATACATAAATAGATGCAGGATAAATGACATTATAATAGCCATGCCAGGTATTGAGAGCCAGAAGCTCATACGGATCATTAACAGCCTTCAACACAAGGTAAAAAACATCCTGTTTATACCTGATCTCTTCGGGGTTGCCATCCTTGGTACAGACCTTCAGCACTTCTTCCAGGAACAGGCGATAGGGCTTGAGGTAAAGAACAACCTTGCGAGGCCAATAAATAAATTGATTAAGAGGGCATTCGATTTTGTAATAGGGCTTATCCTCCTTACCATTCTGTTTATCCCCATAGTTATAATCTCGGTTATTATAATGGCAAACTCCAAGGGCCCTGCGATATATTCCCATGAGAGGGTGGGCAGGGGCCTGAGGCCCTTTAAATGCTATAAGTTCAGGACCATGTATAGTGATGCAGAAGAGAGGTTCAATGAGATTATAAAGACCAATCCCAGCGCATTGAACGAATGGGAGAGTCATTACAAGCTCAGGGATGACCCCAGGGTTACGCAAATCGGGGCATTCCTCAGGAAGACGTCTCTCGATGAATTACCGCAGTTATTCAATGTGCTTAAGGGGGAGATGAGTCTTGTCGGGCCAAGGCCTGTCACGGAGAAGGAGATAGAGGAGTATTATAAGGATGATGCGAATCTATGTTTCAGTGTCCCTCCAGGCATCACGGGCCTGTGGCAGGTCAGTGGAAGGAGCAACACCACCTATGAGCAGAGGATCGCCCTTGATTCCTGGTATGTCAGGAACTGGAACCTCTGGCTTGATATAGTGATACTGCTTAAGACAGTGAGGATCGTTATGAAGAGGGAAGGTGCGTGGTAGGAATGGTAATAAAAAGGCCTAAGGATGTGGTATATTAAAATATCATGATGAAAACTGTAAAGATAGAGACTTTTGAGGATATAGTGAGGGCCTTGCGTGAAAGGCCAGAATGGCTTGAAGAAATGAGGAGGCTTATCCTTACAGAAGAACTCTTGTCTTTACCAAAGAGGTTCGATGCCTTTGTTGAGAGAGAATTCAAGCCATTGAAGCAGGATGTTGAGGTGTTGAAGCAAGATGTTGGGGTGTTGAAGCAAGATGTTGGGGTATTGAAGCAAGATGTTGAAGTATTGAAGCAGGATGTTGAGGTATTGAAGCAGGATGTTGAGGTATTGAAGCAGGATGTTGAAGTATTGAAGCAGGATGTAAAGGGGTTAAAGATAGATGTGTCAGAGCTTAAAGGAGAGAGCTTTGAGAGAAGGGTCAGGGAGAGGGCGCCTGCATATCTTGGCCGATTGATCAGGAGGTGCAGGGTTATCAGTTTCGAGGGCCTTGCCGATGCCCTTGAGGATGCGATTGAGAAAGGCCTGATCAGGGAAGAGGATAAGGACGAAGCCCTGATGCTGGATTGTGTGGCTACGGGTTTTCTGAAGGATGGAGGTGGCAAGGAAGTAGTGCTTGCCCTTGAGGTTTCTGTCAAGGCAGATGTAGAGGATGTTGAGAGGGCCTCAAGGCGCGCGGATATACTCAGCCAAACATACGGAAGGGATGCCATAGGCATAGTAATCGGTAGAGAGATAACAGACAGGGCAAGACAACTGTCTGACAAAAGCGGTGTGATCGTTATCTAATTTAGGATCCAAATATCCCGCTCGCCAAATTAATCCATAGAAATTTGATGGAAATTTTAAATATAATACCATTGTCAAAACGCCCTGAGAGATGAGAAAGGCCATGAGAGAAGAAGCCCCCCTTGTCTCCATAATCGTAAGGACCAAGGACAGGCCAGAGCTTTTAAAGAAGGCCCTCAAAAGCATAGCTGACCAGACCTACAGACCCATTGAGGTCATCCTTGTGAATGATGGAGGCTGTGAACTCGATATCGAAGAGCTTAAGTCCATCCTTGGGGATGTCTCGCTCAACTATATAAGATTAGAGAATAATACGGGCAGGGCCCATGCTGGGAATGTGGGTATTGAGAACGCCAGAGGGGAGTATATAGGATTCCTTGATGACGATGATGAATACTATCCAGAGTATATAAAGACCATTGTTTCTTTTATGAAAGAGAACGATTATCGTATCGCATATGTGGATGCATATTTTGTGTATAAGAGTTTCGAAGGTGACATGGGGAATATGAAGGAGGTGAAGAAGGAGGTTATTTATTCCAAGGACTTTGATTATGATAGCCTCCTGTTTGAGAACTATATACCATTTAATTGTCTCCTTTTCAAAAGAGACGTCCTTATCGCGTCAGGAGGCCTTGACCCTGAACTGGAGATATACGAGGACTGGGACCTGCTTTTAAGACTTGGAGAGAGATACGATTTTCATCATATTAACAGGCCACTCGTTAAATATCAACAGTGGAGTGAGGAGTTACAGGTCTCACAGAGGAATCGTGATTATGAGTTTATGAAGAGTTCTTATCTAAAGGTCATCTCAAAACACTTTGAGAAGTTCACGCCTCCCCGTATCCATAAATATGTTTCAGATTATTCTAATGCCCAGTCTCTTCTGACTCAACTTAAAAAAGACACAGGGTGTATAGAGGGAGATTTGGAGAGGAAGATACTATATATAGCCAATCTTGAATCTGCTCTTAAGGAGAGGAATGCCTATATTAATAAACTCGAATCACGACTTAATAAAAAAGACATACGCATAAGTGAACTCACCTCATTAATAAATGATGCTCACTCAAAGATAAAGGATTTGGAGGACAGCCTGGCCCAGAGGGAGGAGTATATAACCCAGATCCACTCAGGACATGGCTGGAGGCTTCTCACCAAGTATTATGCCTTAAGAGACAGACTCTTTCCTGATGGAACAAAAAGAAGACTTTTTGTAAAGCTGATATTAAAGGCAATATTTAATCCAAGAAAGATACTCAATAGCGTTGATAGGACCCATTTTAGAAAGTTCATCAATTATCTAAAGACAGTAGATCCGTTCACGATTGAAAAGAAGATAGAACAGAAACTCTCCGATGATGCCATCACACGTAAATTATCAGATGAGACAGGGCCAATCTGGCAGGATACAGCAAAACCGATGGACAGAGACTATTTTACATATCTGTTTGATTTAAGCAATCAAAAGAGCGAGGCCTATGTTTCTATTACAACCCCTGATCTTCCCAAGAGTGATATAAGGCTTATAGCTTTTTACCTTCCTCAGTTCCATCCAATCCCTGAGAATGATGAATGGTGGGGCAAGGGGTTTACGGAGTGGGCCAATGTTACAAGGGCAGTGCCTCAATTTATCGGACATTACCAGCCGAGGCTTCCAGGTGAGCTTGGATTTTACGATCTCAGGATCTCCGATATACAGAAAAGGCAGATAGAGCTGGCAAGACAATATGGAATTTATGGTTTCTGTTTCCACTTCTACTGGTTTAACGGCAAGACCCTGCTTGAGATGCCCCTCAAGCAATTCGTAGAGCACTTTGATTTTCCATTCTGCCTTAACTGGGCTAACGAAAACTGGACAAGGAGATGGGATGGGTATAATGATAAGGTGTTGATTTCCCAGAAACACTCAAGGGAGGATGACATCAGGTTCATAGAATATATTTCCCGGTACCTAAGAAGGGATAATTACATAAGGATAAATGAAAAGCCTTTAATAATAATTTATAGGCCCTCTTTATTACCAAATCCTTCCGAGACAGCTGAAAGATGGAGAGAATGGTGCTATAAAAATGGTATCGGGGAGATATATCTCGCCCTAACTCATTCATTTGAGCATATTGATCCACGCAAGATAGGATTTGATGCAGCCATTGAGTTTCCCCCTAATACCTTTCCCCTCAGAGACATCTCGAATAGGTTCAGGATAATAAACCCTGACTTCAAAGGGACGATACTGGATTATAATGAGGCTGTAGAATATAGTTTAAATTTTTACGATAAACCATCCTACAAGAAGTTCAGGGGGATATGTCCTGGCTGGGACAATGAGGCAAGGAGACCCGGAAGGGGGACGATACTGGCCAATGCAACACCCCAAAACTTTAAATACTGGCTAAAGGGTCTATGCGATTATACATATGACAATTTTGAAGGAGATGAGAAATTAATATTCATTAATGCATGGAATGAGTGGGCAGAGGCTGCATACCTTGAGCCTGACAGGAGATATGGATATGCCTATCTACAGGCAGTTGCAGATGCATTAATAGAACATCATGCAGAAAGGCGAAAAATGACCAAGATTTTATTTGTAGGACATGATGCCCACTATCATGGTGCTCAGCTTATACTGCTACATATAATCAAGCGGTTAAATCGCAAATTCAACTTTGATATACACCTCATCCTAAAATCAGGTGGTCAGTTAGAAAAGGAATACAGAAAATATGCAAAGGTTTATAACCTTGAACGTGATTATAGCAATAATCGCAAGGTGGAGAAACTGATAGATAGACTTATAACGCTGGGGATAAAAGATGCGATCTGTAGCACGGTGGTAACAGGGGATGTAGTGGAGGATCTTGTTAAAAAAGGGTTCCGTGTGATTACACTCGTCCATGAACTACCCGAGATTATAAGAGAGATGCGGATGGGGGAAAATGCAGAAAGGGCTTCAAGATATTCACATAAGATAATATTCCCATCCAAATTTGTAAAAGAGAGATTTAAAGAGGTCGCCCCTGTCGATGAAGATAAAGCAGTAATTAGACCTCAGGGCTTATACAGGCCTAATAGGCACAAAACAGAAAGATTTGATGTAAAGAGACGATTGAAGGAGATGTTTTCTATACCTGCTGATGCTAAGATTGTCCTTGGCGTTGGCTTTGGGGATTACCGTAAAGGGATAGATTTATTCGTAAAAGTGGCGAATTTGGTCTCCAGCATGAGAAGGGATATTTATTTTATCTGGGTCGGCGATATTCATATAGGGTTAGAGAGGAGGATTCAGGAGGAATGTAGCAGGCTATCCAATGTTAAACTTATAGGCAAGCAAGAAGATGTTTCTTTATTCTTTGCTGGTGCAGATATTTACCTATTGACATCCCGTGAAGATCCCTTCCCCACCGTTGTCCTTGAGGCAATGGAGGTGGGTTTGCCTGTGATAGGGTTTGAAGGAGCAGGTGGATTTACTGAGGTGGTAGGAGAGGCTTCAGGGGTCCTGGTGCCTTATCTCGATGTTAATGCTATGGCGGATGCCCTAATACAGCTTGTAGCTGATCCTTCACGAATTCAGGCCATCGCTCAAAAGGCCTCGAGATTAGTTGAGGATAGGTTTAATTATAATGACTATGTTTATGACCTTCTTGGACTTCTTGATTATGAGTATAAAAAGGTCAGCGTGATAATACCAAATTATAATTATGGGATGTATATAAAAGGCCGTATCGAAAGCATCTTGAAGCAGACATATCCAATATACGAGATAATCTTTCTGGATGATGCCTCGACAGATAACAGCCTGGAGATAATCGAGGACTATGTTGATGAAGAGTTAAACATACGGCTGGTAAGGAATACCGAAAACTCAGGCTCTGTTTTCAGTCAATGGGTTAAGGGGATCAGGATGGCCAGGGGTGATTACATATGGATCGCCGAGGCTGATGATCTTTGCGAAGAGCGCTTTCTTGAAGAGCTTATGGGATGCTTTGAAAGGGATAAAGAAGTGGTGCTTGCATATTGTCAATCCAAGCAGATAGATGGAAAGGGCAGGATATTGGCAGATAACTATCTCCAATATACAAATGATATTGATAGAGACAAATGGCGCAGCGATTATATAAGGGATGGCCTGTCAGAGATAACCGATACATTGGCGGTAAAGAATACAATCCCTAATGCCTCCGCTGTTGTTTTTAAAAAACCCGATGACTTGCCGATCGAGGATGAGATTATACGATTCAAGATAGTTGGAGACTGGTTCTTTTATATCTGGCTCTTACAACATGGCAAGGTCGCATATATCTCAAAGTCTCTAAATATGCACAGAAGACATGAGCAGGGAGTGACAAAATCAGAAGACAAGGAATTACACTTTAACGAGGTTACCGAAATGCAGGACTACGTTATAAAAAGATTCCATGTCTCGGAGGAGACAAGGAGAAAGGTCTTTTCATACAGGAGATATCTGGCGGAGTATTTCGATCTTGACCATCATGTTATTAAAAGATAGAGGCGCCCTTGCAGGATTTATCCATATATTCATTCTTGTAAGTCTTGCATCTGCAAAGCCATTATATGTCCTCTCCCGTAACGCAGAGTTCTTCGTTGCACACAATTCAAAACCTATAGACATTATCTTATTCCTCCTTATCCAATACCTATGCCTACCCCTGATCCTGATAGGCTTTGAAATAGTAGCTGGGCTAATAAGCAGGCATCTTTATAAATTGGTGCATCTCTTCATTATTGCTTCACTTTTATCCATTATAAGCATGACCCTCCTTAAACATATAAATATAGAATTATCGGGAAGATTTATTCTCTCCTTTTCTGTTATTGCTGGTTGTTTAATTACCTTACTGTATTCACGCATTAAAGAGGTCAGGAGCTATTTTACAATCTTTCTTCCTGCCGTATTTATATTTCCATATTTTTTTGTCTTTAACTCCCCTATAGAAAAGATTGTATTTCCTGAGAAGGCTTATAAAGTTGTCGATGTAGAAGTAAAAAATCCTGTGCCTATCGTTATGGTAGTCTTTGACGAATTCCCCATAACTTCTTTAATGGATGAGCGTCGGATGATAGATCCTGTAAGATATCCTAATTTTGCCGCCCTTGCAACGGATTCTTACTGGTTTAGAAATGCCACAGCTGTCCATGAGAGCACTCATTATGCCGTTCCAGCTATTCTGACAGGTAAATATCCTGAAAAAAATAAGTTGCCTGTTGTAGATGATTATCCTGAAAACATATTTACTCTATTAGGCAAAAATTATGACTTGATTGTATATGAGTCAATTACTCGGCTGTGTCCAGAACGGTTATGCAAAGGAAATGTATTAAATATAAGTATAAAAGAAAGGACAATATCTTTATTAAATGATACACTTTTTGTTTATCTCCATGTTCTTCTTCCACCAGTCTTTACAGAGAGATTGCCTGTTATTACCAGGAGTTGGAAGGATTTTACAAGAAAAGGAGTTCATTACAGGGATGTCTCTTTAGATGATGCGGACATTTTTCTTAAAAGCGTTAAGGATATCTTTCAAACTACCTGGGATAAAGAGATAAAAGGGAAGGATCGCGGAGAAACCTTTAGAAGGTTTGTCCAACTGATTCGGTTCAGCGATAAACCCATTTTATACTTCGAGCATATTTACTTGCCTCATATCCCTTGGAGTTATCTTCCATCAGGGAAAAAATACAGCGTTATCGAGGATAGAATTAATGGTTTAAAGGAGGAACACTGGGATGATAACGAGTCATTTATTATTGAGGCATACAGGCGCCATTTGTTGCAGGTTGGTTATGTGGATAAGTTATTGGGGGAGCTACTCGAAAGGTTAAAATACACAAATATGTATGATAGGAGTTTAATTATTATTACAGCAGATCATGGTGTGAGTTTCAGGCCGAACGATTCTCGCAGAGGTGTTACAAAGACAAATTATCAAGACATTATGCCTGTACCACTTTTTATTAAATTGCCTTATCAGCATGATGGGGTAACAAGTGATCGTAATGTAGAAACAATAGATATACTTCCCACCATCGCTCATATCATTGGGGTTTCCATCCCTTGGCAGGTGGATGGATGGTCTGTGTTTGACTCATCAAGGCCTGAAAGAGAGAAAAAGGTCATATTTTTCAGACAAACTGCAGAGAGGAAATTGGTCCTTGAATCTCATCTTGACGGTAAATATAAAACCTTATATAGAAAACTTGAATTATTTGGTTCTGGTAAAGATGACCAGGATGGATTTAGAATGTTCAGGGCAGGTCCTTATCCATATAAATCCTTAATTGGTCATAACATAGATGAATTTAATATTGGCATGAATATGGACGCGTGGGTTGAGCTCGATAATGCCTTACTGTATAAATCTGTGAATATAAAGTCATCTTTCATTCCTGCACAAATTACGGGTCGTATAAGAGGAGTAAAAATATCGGATTTGCCTCTGATATATATCTCTGTAAATGGCATACTCTCTGGTGTTACACAGACTTATTTAGATGAAGGGAAGAATATACGTTTCTCTACTGTTGTGCCTGAGAAGGTTTTTAGAAATGGGAAGAATCAAATAGAGGTCTTTTTAATAGCAGGTCACAACAATAAACCCATTTTGTATCGTATCAAAAATAAATCGTTGAAGACTTATAAAATTACATCCTCTTCAATCGCATCCTCTGAAGGTAAATTTTATCGTATTCTTAAGAAGGAGCTGAAGGGGCATCTGGATGTGGTGGAGTTTAAGAATAAAAGCATAGTCCTTTCTGGTTGGGCTGCTGATGCAAATTTACTCCATCCGGCTGAGGTGATTGTAGTATTTGCGAATGGTGACTTTTTGTATTCAGGCTATTGCAATATTAAAAGGCCTGATTTAGTGAAGGCATTTAAAAATCCTCAAATGATTAATGCTGGCTTTAGCTATAACATTCCTTTACTCCAAGTCAAAGACACTACTGATTTAGAAATTCGGGTTTTTGCATTATCAGAAGAGGGTATAGCCTCAGAACTGCACTATCCGGAAGGAGATAAAAAAGGTAGAAGATGAGATTATTTTGATTGAAATTTTTAATCAGATTGATCATGAACATATTTTTCCTCAGAGGCTCAAAGAGAGGGTTTATTACGAGGCTGTTTATGCAGGCGATAACACATCCAAAAGAGGTTTTAGCTAACATAAGTAGTATAAACTTCAAGAAATTTCTTCATCACTTAAAAGCAAATGATTTAGTAACCTTGGAGGAGAAAGTGGACCAAAAACTTTCCCATATTAATAAAGATAAAGGAGAATTGTTTATACAAAACAGTGGCTATTGTAATTGTTGTGATAGAGAGGTGACATTTTCTTCTAAGAGTCCTTGGCTACGTGATTTTTATATATGTAGCCATTGTAAATCAATACCACGGGAAAGAGCCTTGATGTTCTGTATAGAACATTATTATCCCAACTGGAGAGACCTCTATATTCATGAGTCTTCTCCGTGTAACCGTGGGGCTAGTTTAAAATTACAAAGAGAATGTAACCATTATATAGCAACTCATTATTATCCTGATAAAAAAACAGGCGTGAAAGTAAAGGGCCTGCTTAATATTAATCTTGAAGATCAAGACTTTGAAGATTGCAGATTCGATTTGGTTATTACCCAGGATGTCTTGGAGCATGTATTTAATCCTGAGAAGGCCTTTAAAGAAATCGCGCGAACTCTAAAACCAGGAGGGGCTCATATATTCACTGTACCACTTGTAAATAAAGATAAACCTTCACAGAGACGTGCAAGATTAAATGATGGAAAGATCGAGTTTTTAGCTGAGCCGGTATACCATGGAAATCCTGTGGATATTAAAGGTAGTCTTGTGACCGTGGATTGGGGTTATGATATATGTGAGTTTATCTATAAAGCGAGCGGGCTATTTACAACAATCTTTTATATCGATAACCTTGAATTAGGAATTAGAGCGGAATATATTGAAGTATTGGTGAGCAAAAAATTACAACATCTTGAATACACGTTGCCCTAACTCAAATTAAAAACACCATAGGAGAATCGTTGTGACAGACTGTTTTAGATTAGCTTTATTCTACTATTCAACCCTGCTCCAGACAAATATTGTCTATCTCAAGTGTGTAAATTGTTAATCTGCCTAAACACAGACACAGAAATAGATACCCTTATTTGCTATTATTTCAGATGCGATTCCATCGGTTGAAAATGTATAGGGGATAGATAAATTGATAACAGCCACACACAAGAGGGTCTAGGTAATGTCAATAGTTTTGTGTAAATTCTTTTAAGGGTTTTCTCCTCCATTGATCATTTAAGTGACTTATTACTGCATATACTATCCTTTCTATACTCT